>NZ_MWJN01000045.1:0-68451 GCF_002027145.1 Microbispora sp. GKU 823
CTCTGATTGGCCCCGATAACGGCAACGTATGGCAAAAGAACCGCCCCCGGCGCCCGGCGCGCGCCGCCGCGGGGGTGGTGTGCGCCGCCGCCGGCGGCGGGCTCGGCGGGCTCGTCAGGGGAGACCATCGTCATTCCTCCACAGGGTCGCCGTCGGCGAGGATCTGGTACAGCCGCCGCCTGGTCTCGGTCAGGACCTGCCTCGCCTGCCTGACCTGGCCCTCGGTGCCCGAGTGGGCGATCTGGAACAGCGCGGACGCCGCCTGCCTGGACAGGTCGAACAGCTCGTGGACGTTGTCCCCGATGTCCGGCGTCATCTCCTCCCAGGGCGCCCGGACCTCGTCCCCGTGCTCCTCGACGTAGGCGCGGCCGGCCTCGGTGAGCTGGAACGTCTTGCGCCCGTCGGTCTCCTCCGCGCGCACCAGGCCCTCGTCGGTGAGCTGTTGCAGCGCCGGGTAGACCGCGCCGGGGCTGGGCTTCCATCCGCCCTGGCTGCGCTCGGCGATCTCCTGGATGATCTGGTAGCCGTTGCGCGGCTCCTCGGCGAGCAGGGCGAGGATCGCCGCCCGTACGTCACCGCGCTTGGCCTTCCTGGGCCGTCCGAAGCCCCGGGGGCCGAACGGGAAGTTGCCGCCCGCCCACGGCGGCCCGAACGGGCCCGGCCCGAAGCCGCCCCATGGGCCGCGCCCCCGCATGCCGCCCCTGTGCCGGTGCTCGTGAGGGCCCCCGCCCTCGTGACTTTCCTGGTGCCACATGGTCGCCCCCTTCATCAACGCCTCGTGCATCGCGCGCCGCATGTGGCGGCGCATCTCGTGTCTGAGCCGGTGGCCGAACTCCGGGTGCGCCCAGGGTCCGCCGACCGTGTGTGCCGAACTCATCGCAGTGCCCCCTTCTGGTTCACGATTCGTTCTCGATGTCTCAACGATATATCGCGAGCGTTCCGGCGACAATCCACGGGTAAGAGTGACATAGCTCACGAGGAAGTTTTTCGAGTAGGGGGAACAGGCCCCGAGACCGTAGCGTTATCTCTCACGAAGACGGGATCGTTCTGCTCTGAGAGGGCTGGGGGGTGCTCTTGGAGCGGGACGATCCCGTCTTTGTCGTTCCGGTCGCCGCCCCGCGCGGCACGCTCGGGCCGCCGAAGCTCCGTGGCACGTTCCCGCCGCCGCCGTACGACGGAGGGCGACACGCGCCGGGCGGGTGGGTGCTTCGCGGAATTTGTCGGTGCTTTGCCGTACAGTCTCAAAGCGTGATCTTGTCATGATGGGGCACTCGCACGCCCTCAGCGGGGCGGCGGTGTGGCTGGCGGTCGCGCCGGCCCTGGTGGCGCTGCCGGAAGCGTTGGGACATCCGGAGCTGGCGACGATGACGGGGCCGATCCTGACCCCGCCCGAGCTCGTCGCGGGCGCCGTGGTGTGCGCGGGCGCGGCCATGCTGCCCGATCTCGACCACCCCAGCGCCACGATCGCCCAGACGTTCGGACCGGTGACCTGGCTGCTCAGCAAGGGTGTGAACTTCGTGAGCGGCGGGCACCGGCACGCCACCCACTCGCTGCTGTTCAGCGTCCTGATGGGGGTGGGCGCGCACCTGCTCGGCGATCGCTACGCCATCGGGCGAGACATCCTGGTCGTGCTGATGATCGGCCTGGCGATCCGCGCCGTGGGCATCGGCGTGCCCGGCAAGACGCTCACCTCCGCGATCGTGAACGTGGCACTCACCGCGGCGCTGTTCCTGACCTTCATGACACTCGGGGTCACCTACTCCTGGCTGGGGCTGGCCATCGGGATCGGCTGCCTGGTACACGTGATCGGCGACTGCCTGACCGAGCGCGGCTGTCCCGTCTTATGGCCGATCAAGGGGCGCTGGCTCCTGCCGTGGGACATCGGCATCAAGACCGGCAAGGCGTTCGAGAAGCAGTTCCTCGGTCCCGCCCTGTCCATCGTGGTGATCGCGCTGTTCTGCCTGCGGCTCATGCCCGCCTGAGCGGGGACGCGCCCGAAGCATCCGCAGGAACTTCCCGAAAGCCGAAAAATCCGGCTGTTTGCCGACCTCAGCCCTGTGGCCGTCGGCCTACCCATTAGTAACTTGATGTCGAGATATCTTGAGGGATATCTTGACGTCGAGACATCCGCCGAGCCGCACAGGTTAGGGCAACCTAATTGTCAGGAGTGTCCCGTGCGTGCGGGAGGATGCACACGAAACCTGTGACAAGCCCGGAACCCTGGGGAGGCGAACTTCGTGTCCGCGAACAGCTTCGGCAGCCGTGACACGCTGCGCGTCGGTGACGCGTCATACGAGATCTACCGGCTGGACGCCGTCGAGGGGTCGGCGCGCCTCCCGTACAGCCTCAAGATCCTGCTGGAGAACCTGCTCCGCACCGAGGACGGCGCGAACATCACCGCCGACCACATCCGCGCCATCGCGGGCTGGGACCCGAACGCCCAGCCGAGCGTGGAGATCCAGTTCACCCCCGCCCGGGTGATCATGCAGGACTTCACCGGCGTGCCCTGCGTCGTCGACCTCGCCACCATGCGCGAGGCCGTACGCGACCTGGGCGGCGACCCCGCGAAGATCAACCCGCTCGCGCCGGCCGAGATGGTCATCGACCACTCGGTCATCGTCGACTTCTTCGGCCACCCCGACTCCTTCGTCCGCAACGTCGAGCGGGAGTACGAGCGCAACCGCGAGCGCTACCAGTTCCTGCGCTGGGGTCAGACGGCGTTCGACGAGTTCAAGGTCGTCCCGCCGGGCACCGGCATCGTCCACCAGGTCAACATCGAGCACCTGGCCCGCGTGGTCATGACCCGCGACGGCAAGGCGTACCCGGACACCTGCGTGGGCACCGACTCCCACACCACGATGGAGAACGGCATCGGCGTCCTCGGCTGGGGCGTCGGCGGCATCGAGGCCGAGGCCGCGATGCTCGGCCAGCCGATCTCGATGCTGATCCCGCGGGTCGTCGGCTTCAAGCTGACCGGCAAGCTGCCGGCCGGCGCCACCGCGACCGACCTCGTGCTCACGATCACCGAGATGCTGCGCAAGCACGGCGTGGTCGGCAAGTTCGTGGAGTTCTACGGCGAGGGCGTCTCCAGCGTGCCGCTGGCCAACCGCGCCACGATCGGCAACATGAGCCCCGAGTTCGGCTCCACCTGCGCCATCTTCCCGATCGACGGCCAGACCATCGACTACCTCAAGCTCACCGGCCGCTCGCCGGAGCAGGTCGCGCTGGTCGAGGCGTACGCCAAGGAGCAGGGCCTGTGGCTCGACCCCTCGGCGCCCGAGCCCGTCTTCAGCGAGTACATCGAGCTCGACCTGTCGACCGTCGTCCCGTCGATCGCCGGGCCCAAGCGCCCGCAGGACCGCATCCCGCTGGCGGACGCCAAGTCGGCCTGGCGCGCGGCCGTCCGCACGTACGTCACGGACGAGTGCATCGAGGGCCCCGCCGACGAGGCGTCGGCCGAGTCGTTCCCGGCGTCGGACTCTCCGGCAATCTCCCACAGCGGGGCGGGCGACGTGCCGCACGCCGTGCGGCGCAATGGCGAGCGGCCGCACCGGCCGACCCCGGTCACGCTGTCGGACGGCACCTCGTTCGAGATCGACCACGGTGTCGTCACGATCGCCGCGATCACGTCCTGCACGAACACCTCCAACCCGTACGTCATGCTCGGCGCGGCCCTGCTGGCGAAGAACGCGGTGGACAAGGGCCTGTCGCGCAAGCCGTGGGTGAAGACCTCGCTCGCCCCGGGCAGCCAGGTCGTCACCGGCTACTTCGAGCGGTCCGGCCTCCAGCCCTACCTGGACAAGCTGGGCTTCAACCTCGTCGGCTACGGCTGCACCACCTGCATCGGCAACTCCGGTCCGCTGGAGCCGGAGATCTCCGCGGCGATCCAGGAGAACGACCTCGCGGTCACCGCCGTGCTGTCGGGCAACCGCAACTTCGAGGGCCGGATCAACCCGGACGTCAAGATGAACTACCTGGCCTCGCCGCCGCTCGTGGTGGCGTACGCGCTGGCCGGGACCATGGACATCGACCTGAACAACGAGCCGCTCGGCACCGGCTCCGACGGGCAGCCGGTCTTCCTCAAGGACATCTGGCCCGCGCCCGAGGAGGTCGCGGCGGTGGTGTCGGAGTCGATCAGCCAGGACATGTTCCAGCGCGACTACGCGGACGTGTTCAAGGGCGACGAGCACTGGCAGTCGCTGCCGATCCCGACCGGCGACACCTTCGAGTGGGACCCCGAGTCGACGTACGTCCGCAAGGCGCCGTACTTCGACGGCATGCCCGCCAAGCCCGAGCCGGTGACGGACATCAGGGGCGCCCGGGTCCTGGCCAAGCTGGGCGACTCGGTCACCACCGACCACATCTCGCCCGCGGGCTCGATCAAGGCCGACACGCCGGCGGGCCGCTACCTGCGCGAGCACGGCGTCGAGGTCAGGGACTTCAACTCGTACGGCTCCCGCCGCGGCAACCACGAGGTGATGATCCGCGGCACGTTCGCCAACATCCGGCTGCGCAACCTGCTGCTCGACGGCGTGGAGGGCGGCTACACCCGCGACTTCACCAAGGGCGGGGAGCAGGCGTTCATCTACGACGCGTCGCAGAACTACCAGGCCGCCGGCATCCCGCTGGTCGTCCTGGCCGGCAAGGAGTACGGCTCGGGGTCGTCGCGTGACTGGGCGGCCAAGGGCACCGCGCTGCTCGGCGTGCGCGCCGTGATCGCCGAGTCGTACGAGCGCATCCACCGGTCGAACCTGATCGGCATGGGCGTGCTGCCGCTGCAGTTCCCGGAGGGCGAGAGCGCCGAGTCGCTGGGCCTGACCGGCGAGGAGACCTTCGACATCGTCGGCGTCGAGGAGCTCAACACCGGTTCGACCCCCGCCACCGTCACCGTGCGGGCCGGGGACGTCGAGTTCCAGGCCGTCGTGCGCATCGACACGCCCGGTGAGGCGGACTACTACCGCCACGGCGGCATCATGCAGTACGTTCTGCGCTCCCTGCTCGCCAAGAGCTGACGAGGCTCGCAAAGCGCAGAAGCGCGTCCGCCGTGAACCGGCGGCCCGGTCGACCACCGGGCCGCTGGCCCGGCGCCGCCGGTGTCACCCGTAGAGGGCCCGACTCCTGGCGTCGCGGCACAAGGAACTCCCGCTCCCCGTCCTCGGAGCAGGGTCGGTTCGCGGCTGGCCTACGCCCTGATGAGGTAGCTCAGGATGGTGCGCATCTTCGCGAGCGTGGGCTCCTCCACCCAGCCGATCCTCCTGGTCAGCCGCTGCACGGAGATGGCACGGAACTGCTCCACCATCGCCCAGCTCTGCTTCTCCAAACCCGTGCCCGGGTCGATTTCGACGTGGCTGGGCCAGCCGCGCTGCGTGGTCGTCAGCGGCACCGTGAGCACCAGGCCCATCCGCACATCGTTGACCGCGCGGCCGCTCACGACCACCATCGGCCTCGGCCCGCCCTGCTCACGGCCCAGCGGCTGACCGTAGTCGGCCAGCCACAGGTCACCGCGGGTTATCCGCATCGAACTCCTTTCGATCGAGGTGTGAAGACCAGTCCTCGGGTTCGAGGCCGTCTGAGGCGGCGCGGTCGAATACGGCCGTCTCGGCCAGATAGTCGGCCCACCCTTCCGGGTCCTCCCGCCGGGTCCGCTCGACTGCCGCGTGCATCTCCTCCCAGAACTTCTTGTGCTCGTACTCCGCGACGGCATCGTCGATCACTGCTGTCATGGGTCTGCCTTCCTGCTTGGCGATTGCCGCGATCTTGTCGCGAGTAAGCGTGCTGACCCGGATCGTCGTGTGGCGTTGCTCGCTCCCCATACCGCGAGGCTACGATCCTGTCTACAAAAAGCGCTATGGCGATGTCGCCACGTGGGAGTCTACGAAGGCTCTGATTACTCTCACAACATATTTCAATTACTGACGGTGATTGTCCGAGTTCCTGGGCCTGGATAACCGGTTGCCGGGGCGGTGGGAGGCGCCGCTAGGGTCCGCGCATGGATCACGACGTGGCGCTGCTGCTCATCGGGGGTACGGCGGTCTTCATCGGGGCGGTCGTGCAGGGCGGGGTGGGGTTCGGGCTGGGCCTCGTGGCCTCCCCGCTGATCACCCTGCTCGACCCGACGGTCATGCCCGGCGCGGTCCAGGTCGTCAACATGGCGATGCCGCTGTTCACCCTGACCAGGGAGTGGCGCAGGGCCGAGTGGCGGGGGGCGGGCTGGGCCCTGCTGGGCCGGCTCCCGGGCAGCGCGATCGGCGCCCTCGTGGTCGTCTACGTGAGCACGGCGACGCTCGGCGTGCTGGTCGGCGTGATGGTGCTGGTCGCCGTCGTGCTGACCGCCCGCGCCGTCGCCGTGCCGCGCAACGGCGCGACGCTGACGGCCGCCGGGTTCCTCTCGGGGATCACCGGCACGGCCACCGGGATCGGCGGCCCGCCGATCGCCCTGGTCTACCAGAGCGCCCGCGGCCCGCAGATCAGGGCGACGCTCGCGATGTTCTTCTGCGTGAGCGCCGCCCAGTCGCTCGTCATCCTCGCCCTCCTCGGCAAGCTGCCGCCACGCGCCCTGGCCGCCGGAGCGGCGCTGGTGCCGTTCGTCCTGCTCGGTTTCGCGGTCTCGGGGCCGCTGCGCCGCTACCTCGACGGCGGGCGGGTCCGTACGGCCGTCCTGACGGTGGCCGCCGTCTCGGCCTGCGCGCTGCTCGGGCAGAGCCTCGCCCACTGAACGCGCTCACTGAACGCGCTCACTGAACTGGGCCGAGGGGCCGCCCCCGGGCCACGGCGGGTAGCCGGCCGTACGGCCGGGAGGTCCGCGGACCGAGTCAGGCCGGCGCCTCGCGCAGACGCTCGACCCGGACGCCGCGCAGGAGCAGTTCGGCGGTCGCCGCGGCGGCGACCAGGCAGGCGGCCAGGGCGGCGGCCGCCACGAGGACGACCGGGCCGGGGACGATCGTGTACGCGAGCGCCGGCGTCAGCGGCGGCTCGGCGAACTCGGGCACCCGGGGCAGCGCCACGCGGGCGGCCGTCACGCCGGCGAGCACGCCGGTGAGACCGGCCCACGTCAGCGTCACGGCCTGCTCGATCAGCAGGGAGCGCCGCAGCGGGCCGGCGCGGGCCCCCGCCGCCTCCAGGGCGGCCAGTTCCAGGGTGCGCCGCCGCGCGGCCGCGTACAGCGCCAGGACGGCGCGGCCGAGGGCGAGCAGGGCGCGCGCCGGCCGCCACGACGAGGAGGATCAGCGCGAGACCCGGCCCCTCGCTCGCGTAACCGGTCCGCAGGCCCGCGGTGGTGCGGGTGGCCAGGACCGGCACCCCGGCGGCGCGCAGGCCCGTGAGGACCGCGCCCGCGCGGCCCGGCGCCGCCCAGATCTCGAACTCGGCCTTGTCCGAGTATCCGTACGCGGCCCGATCGGCCAGTTCGATGTCGACCACTCCGCCGGCGCGTCGAGGCCGGGCACGGCGGCGGCGGGCACGGCCGGGACGTACCCGGAGGCGAAGGCGTCGTCCAGGCCGGGCAGCTTCCGGTTGCCCGGCGTCCCGCCGGTCAGGGCGGGCAGCGGATCGGGGAACGTGGCGGGCACGGCCGCGCCCGCACCCCCGGCCGCCCCGGCCCAGGGGGACATCGACAGGACGAGCCCGGCCTGGCCGGCCACGGCGGGCCGCCACCTCGCCCGGTCGGTGAGGCCCGCGTCGAGGGCGGCCCAGCGGCCGTCCCGCCGCACGTCCAGCCCGACGACGCCCAGGTCGCCGGGCGGATGCTCGAAGTCGCTGGTGCCGGTGGGCGTGGACTGAATGCGCAGCCCGCGCAGCTCGCAGGTCCCCGTACGGCAGGCCGGGGGCAATCCCCACTCGTAGACCGTCCGCCCGTGCTCGGGCCGGGCGAGGGGGAGCACCGAGGGCCGGTCCTGCCCCGGCACCCGCACGTTCGCGAACAGGACGATCGTCCAGCCGGAAGGGATGTCGCCCACGTCGAGGCGGGCCCGGATCCGGTCGCCGGTGAGCGGCACGCGGGGAGCCACGGGGGCCGCCAGGCGCGGCGTCAGGTCCTCCAGTGCCCGGCCTCCCGCGTACGACGGACGCCACAGCGCGACGGCGGCGAACCTGGCGGGGTCGGTCGCCAGCATGACGGGCGGCCCGGGCATGCGGACGACCGGCGCGCTGCCGGGGATGCCGGCCGACACCCGCCGCAGCGTCGCGGCGTCCCCGGCCCGGACCACGAACACGGTCTCCGCGCCGTTGTGGACGCGGGCCACCTCGGCGAAGTTGCGCGAGGTGACCGACCATGCCGCGACGGCGAAGACCGCAAGACCCAGCCCCGCGCCGAGCACGATCACCGTGCTGCCGGTGGCGCTCCCACGGGCGATCTGGCGTACGGCGAGGAAGGGCGCGATCCCGCCGCGCGAGCGGGTGAGCCGGAACAGCGCGGCGCACGCGAGCGGCAGCAGCCGCCGCGCGAGCAGCGCGAACGCCACCGCGAGCAGACCGGGCGCGAGCAGGGCTCCCGTGTTCTGTCCGGCGGAGCCGCTGATCGGGCCGCCGGCGAGCAGTTCGACGAGACCGACACCGGTGAGGGCGAGCACCACGGCCTCGGGGATCCAGGTGCGGCGCCGGGCGCGCGGGGTGCGCCGCCACTGCTCGACCACGGGACGCGTGACGGCCGCTCCACGCCGCCGCGGCGGCGGCGAGCAGCCCGCCCGCGACGGCGGCCGGGCCGTAGAGCGCGGTCGGCCCGTCCAGCGTGACGGGCACGTCCGCGCGCAGGAACTCGCCGGCCAGCCGCGCGGCCACCGCCCACGCGGCGGCCAGACCGAGCGGCAGTGCCGCCAGCAGCAGCACCACGGGTTCCGACAGGCCGAACGCCCACACCCGCGCGGTGCTCAGGCCGCGCAGCCGGGCCAGGGCGGTCTCCGGGGCGCGGGCGGCGACGAGGTCGCGCACGGTGAGGAACAGCAACAGCCAGCCCAGCGCCACGAGCTGCAGGGTCACGAGGGTCACCGGCACCGACAGCGAGTCGATCTGGCGGCGGATCCGCGTGAGCGTGTCGTCCATGTGGGTGAATACCGTGACGGCGTCCCCGCTCCGCCCCATGCCCGCCAGCCGGGCGTGCGCCGACTCCAGCCCGGCCAGGTCACCCCCGCCGATCACCCGCGGGTCGGTGTAGACGATCGCGTAGCCGGTCCAGGCGTTCCCGGCGGCGGCGTCGGCGGCGCTCGCGCCGGTCGGCAGGCCCGACCGCGCCTGCGTCTCGGGGACCGTGAGGAGCGGATCGCCGTTCCCCTCGCTCACCCCGGCCGTCTGGGGGAACAGGTTGCGGCCGAACCAGAAGGGGTCGCCGGGGTCGGCCCGGTAGATACCCACCACCCGCAGCGGCACGAGGCGCTCCTCGCCGTCCTCCCACGTCGTGATGGAGGTGAGCTTCACGTCCGCCCCGACCCGGAACCCGGACGCGCGGGTCACCATGATCTCCATGGCCGAGCGCGGGCAGCGGCCCCTGAGCAGCGTCACGTGGCCGCACTGGCCTTCCTGCCACATCAGCGGGTAGGTCTTCTTGCCCCGCGGGTCAGGGCTGAGCAGTTCGGCGCCGGGAACGGGCGGCCGCAGGTACGGCGCGGACACCCGGCGGGCGAGATCGGCGGCGTCGCCCCGCACCGACGTGACACGCCAGCCCCGGTGGTCGGGAGGGGCGGTGTCCAGGGCGTCGCGGAGCACGGCGGCGCGCGCCGCCTGGGCGTAGAGGGGGCCGAGGGACGCGGCGGCCACCGTGACGGCGGCCACGACGAGAAGCGCGAGCGACAGCCACCGGCGCCGCCACAGGCCGCGGAGCGTCATTCGCCGGCCCTCCGCAGGATCACGCCGTCGCGCAGCGGCTCGACCCGGGCCATCGACCCCGGCGGCAGCAGTTCGTGATACTCGGGCGGAAGCTGGACCGCGCCCTCGCGCCCGATCACCACGAAGTCCTCCCCGTCCCTGCCCTCGGCGCCGATCCGCCCGTCCCTGATGGTGACCGTACGGCTCATGGCCTCGCTGACCCGGGGATCGTGGGTGACCACCACGGACGTCGGGCCCATCTCCTTGATCAGCTCGACCACGGCCCGGCCCGACTCCGCGTCGAGCTGGCTGGTGGGCTCGTCGGCGAGCAGCAGGCGGGGCCGGTTGGCCAGCGCGATCGCGACGGCGAGGCGCTGCTGCTCGCCGCCCGACAGCAGCCCGGCCGGGCGGTCCCGCACGGAGGTGAGGCCGACCCGCTCCAGCAGTTCGCCCGCCGGCCGCCGGGCCCGCCGCCGTACGGCCCGCTGGGCGAAGGCGACGTTCTGCGCCGCGGAGGCGTACGGGATGAGGTTGCGGGCCGGATTCTGCAGGACGACGCCGATCTGGGCGGCCCGCAGCCGGTCGAGAGCGCGCGGGCCGAGCCTGCCGACCTCGGCGCCGCCCAGCCACAGCCGTCCCGCGCTCGGCCGGAGCAGCCCCGCGAGCAGCCACAACAGGGTGGACTTGCCCGCTCCCGAAGGCCCGAGCAGTGCGACGCTCTCGCCGTCCTCGACGACCAGGTCGATGTCGCGCAGCGCGACGACCTCGATCTCCCTGGTCTTGTAGATCTGCACGACGCCGTCGCAGCGCACGGCCGCGTTCGCAGGAGCGGTCACCGCCGGCTCACCGCCGCCCGCAACTCGACCACGCGGTCGCACCGTCCGGCCACCTCCGGATCGTGGGTGGCCACGACCAGGGCGGCGGGCGACGCGAGCAGCGCCTCCAGCACCAGCGCCCGGTTGACCTTGTCCTGCTCGGCCGTCGGTTCGTCGGCGAGCAGCACCCGCGGCCGGAGCGCGAGGGCCCGGGCGACCGCCACCCGCTGCTGCTGGCCGCCGGACAGCTCCTCGACCAGGTGCTCGGCATAGGCCGTGAGCCGCATGCGCGCCAGCGCCTCGGCCGCCTCGGTCCGTGCCTCCCCGGCCGTACGGCCCGCGGCGCGCAGGGCGACCTCCACGTTCTCCGCGGCGGTCAGCAGCGACAGCAGGCCGTAGGACTGGAAGACCAGCGCGGTCTCCCGGCGCAGGTCCGGGCGCTCGCCGAGCGGTACTCCGCCGACCAGCACACGGCCGGAGGCGGGCGCCAGCAGGCCGCCGAGCGTGGTCAGCAGGGTGGTCTTCCCCGAGCCCGAGGGGCCGACGAGGGCGACGCGCTCGCCCGGCGCGACGTCCAGCGACAGGTCGCGCACGACCTCACGGCCGCCGGCGCGGCAGCTCAGCGACTGGCAGGACAGGACGGGCTGGGGCATCACCGGCCTCCGCATCGCCGGCCCCGCCGCCACACGCGGGGGGCGTCCCCGCCGACAGTAGGAGCCCCTTGGTCACGAACGTGTCACGATCACCTGTCGAACCGGGTGGGACGGAACGCCGCCTGATGTTGATCGTGCGTTTCTTCATTGTTACCGCGGACAACAAACGTTACCGTCCTGTGTCTTTCACCACCTGGGCTTTGGGCTTACGTTGTCTCAAACAACATTCCCTGGAGCGGTGAACGCCGTGACCCGGCCCCTGCCGTACCGGGTGGCCAAGGTGCCTACAGCCCACAAGATCTGCCCAGACGGCGGGACGGGGCACCGGCTCGGCCGCACCCCCTCATAGACCCCCAGTCAAAGAAAGGACCCACGCATCATGCGCAAGGGGATCCTCAGCATCGGCGCCGCGGCCGCGGCGCTCACCCTCGGTCTCACCGCCTGCGGGGGCGAGAGCGGTGACACCTCCGCGCAGTCCAGCGGCGCCCCCTCGTCGGCCGCCGCCGGTGACGCCAAGCCCGGCAAGATCGGCGTCATCCTGCCGGACAGCAAGTCCTCCGCCCGGTGGGAGACCGCCGACCGCAAGTACCTCGAAGAGGCGTTCAAGGCGGCGGGCGTCCAGTACGACATCCAGAACGCCCAGGGCGACAAGACCGCGTTCCAGACGATCGCGGACCAGATGATCACCAACGGCGCGACCGTCCTGATGATCGTCAACCTCGACAGCGGCACCGGCAAGGCCGTGCTGGACAAGGCGAAGTCCCAGGGCGTCGCGACGATCGACTACGACCGCCTCACGCTCGGCGGCAGCGCCTCCTACTACGTGTCGTTCGACAACACGGCGGTCGGCAAGCTGCAGGGCGAGGGCCTGGTCAAGTGCCTGACCGACAAGAAGGCCGACAAGCCGATCATCGCCGAGCTGAACGGCTCGCCGACCGACAACAACGCCACCCTGTTCAAGCAGGGCTACGACAGCGTGCTGCAGCCGAAGTACGACTCCGGCGACTACAAGAAGGGCCCGGACCAGTCGGTTCCGGACTGGGACAACACCCAGGCCGGCACGATCTTCGAGCAGATGCTGACCCAGGAGCCGAAGATCGCCGGCGTCCTCGCCGCCAACGACGGCCTCGGCAACGCCGCGATCTCGGTGCTGAAGAAGCAGAAGCTGAACGGCAAGGTCCCGGTCACCGGCCAGGACGCCACCGTGCAGGGCCTGCAGAACATCCTCGCCGGCGACCAGTGCATGACGGTCTACAAGGCCATCAAGAAGGAGGCCGACGCCGCCGCGCAGCTCGCCGTCTCGCTGGCCAAGGGCGAGAAGCCGCAGGCGAGCGGCACGGTCAAGGACACCGAGGGCAACCGTGACGTCCCCTCCGTGCTGCTGGAGCCCCAGGCCATCTACTTCGACAACGTCAAGGACGTCGTGGCCGACGGCTTCGTGAGCAAGGACGAGCTGTGCACCGGCGACTTCGCCGACAAGTGCACCAAGGCTGGCATCAGCTAAGCACATCCATCCACCGGGTGCGTACGGCGACGCGGACCCCCTGAGCGGGTGACGTGCTGAGCCGCGACGAGCACCGTGCGGGGCGCCCCGTCCTGGCCTGGCACCGTTCTGACCAGGCACAGGGCGCCCCGCACCGCCCGGAGCGACGAGAGGCGGCCCGGAGAACGGCGCCGTACCGGCCCCATCGATCTACGGAGTAGCCCATCGTGTCCCAGGGACCGATCCTGGAACTGCGCGGCATCAACAAGAGCTTCGGCCCCGTGCAGGTCCTTCACGACGTCGCCTTCTCGGCCTATCCGGGCGAGGTGACAGCACTCGTCGGCGACAACGGCGCCGGCAAGTCGACGCTGGTCAAGTGCATCGGCGGCATCCACCCGATCGACTCGGGCGAGTACTTCTTCGAGGGCGAGCGGGTCCACGTGAGCGGGCCCAGGGACGCGGCGGCGCTGGGCGTCGAGATCGTCTACCAGGACCTCGCCCTCTGCGACAACCTCGACATCGTCCAGAACATGTTCCTCGGCCGCGAACGCCGCAGCGGTCTGGTCCTGGACGAGGACACGATGGAGGAGATGGCGGCCAAGACCCTGGCCGGCCTGTCGGTCCGCACCGTCAAGTCGCTGCGCCAGCACGTCTCCAGCCTGTCCGGCGGTCAGCGGCAGACCGTGGCGATCGCCAAGGCCGTGCTGTGGAACAGCAAGGTCGTCATCCTCGACGAGCCGACCGCGGCCCTCGGCGTCGCGCAGACCGCCCAGGTGCTCGAACTGGTCCGCCGCCTGGCCGACAAGGGACTTGCGGTGGTGCTCATCTCCCACAACATGAACGACGTCTTCGCCGTGTCCGACCGGATCGCGGCGCTGTACCTGGGACGGATGGCGGCCCAGGTCAAGGCATCCGAAGTGACCCACGCGCAGATCGTGGAACTGATCACCTCCGGGCGCAGCGGGGAGCTCGGGCTCAAGAACGGCAACGGAGCGGCATCATGACAACCGAAACGCTCCCCAAGCAGGAGAACGCCGAGTCCGCACTCGGCGTGCACGTCAAGGGCTACCTCGAGCGGGTCAAGGGCGGTGAGCTGGGGGCGCTGCCCGCGGTCTTCGGCCTCGTCATCCTCTGCGTGGTCTTCTCGGTCCTGCGCCCGGCCTTCCTGTCGGCGGTCAACTTCGCCAACCTGTTCACCCAGGGCGCGGCGGTCGCCGTCATCGCCATGGGCCTGATCTTCGTGCTCCTCCTCGGCGAGATCGACCTGTCCGCCGGTTTCGCGAGCGGCGTCTGCGCGGCGGTGCTCGCCGTGCTGCTGACCCTGCAGGGCTGGCCCTGGTATCTCGCCGTCCTGGCCGCGATGGTCACCGGCGCGCTCATCGGCCTGGTGCTCGGGTCGCTGGTGGCCAAGCTCGGCATCCCGTCCTTCGTGGTCACGCTGGCGGCGTTCCTGGCCTTCCAGGGCGTCGTGCTGCTGCTGGTGAAGGACGGCACCAACATCTCGATCCGGGACGAGACGATCCTCGCGATCGCGAACAAGAACGTCCCGCCGGTCGCCGGCTGGGTGGCGCTGGTCGTGGGCGTCGCCGCGTACGCCGCCATCCAGTTCCTGCAGGCGCGCCGCCGCGCGGCCCGCGGCCTGGTCGCCACTCCCATCGCGGTCATCGCCGCCCGGGTCGTGACGCTCGCCGTGGTCGCGGGCGTCGCGGTGTACGTGCTCAACCTGGAGCGCAGCCGCAACGCGGCGATCGTGTCGCTCAAGGGTGTGCCGATCGTCGTCCCGCTGATCGTGATCCTGCTGATCGTCTGGACCTTCGTGCTGCGGCGCACGGCGTACGGCCGGCACATCTACGCGGTCGGCGGCAACGCCGAGGCCGCCCGCCGGGCCGGCATCAACGTGGACCGCATCCGCATCTCCGCCTTCGTCATCTGCTCCTTCATGGCCTCGATCGGCGGCATCATCGCGGCGTCGCGGGCCAACTCGGTCGACCCCAACACCGGCGGCAGCAACGTGCTGCTGTTCGCGGTGGGCGCGGCCGTCATCGGCGGCACCAGCCTCTTCGGCGGCAAGGGCCGGGCGCTCGACGCGCTGCTCGGCGGCGCCGTGGTCGCGGTCATCGAGAACGGCATGGGCCTCATGGGCTACAGCGCCGGCGTCAAGTTCGTCGTGACCGGCTCGGTGCTCCTGCTCGCCGCGGGCGTGGACGCGCTGTCGAGGAAGCGCGCGGCGGCGACCGGCAGAAGATGACGTGATCGGGCCCGATAAGGTGATCTCCGACCCCTGACCTGCTCAGGTTCCCCCCGACCCCACGGAATCCGAGGCTGTCCCGATGATGCGCGCCGGTCCCTCACAGGAGGAGATCCGCAAGCACAACCTCGGGACGCTGCTGCGGCACGTCCATCTCGGGGGGCCGACCTCGCGGGCCGAGCTGACCTCGCTGATGGGGCTGAACCGGAGCACCATCATGGCGCTCACGGCGGACCTGACGGCGGCCGGCCTCGTCAGGGAGGAGTTGCCCAAGGACACCGGCCGGGCGGGACGGCCGTCGCTGGTCGTCCGCCCGGAGACGGCGCGCGTCTACGTGCTCGCCTTCGAGGTCGGGGTCGACCGGCTGGCCGCCGCGCGCATCGGCCTCGGCGGCGTGATCCTCGACCGCCGCGAGGTCGTACGGGCGCGCGGGCCGTTCGACATGGCGCAGGTCGTGGGGACGCTGGCGGGCTTCGCCCGGCAGATGCGGCGCAAGACACGCGAGGACACGATCTGCGTCGGCGCGGCGGCGGCGGTCTCCGGAGTGGTCCGCGCCTCCGACGGCGTGGTCAGGATCGGGCCCAACATCGGCGCGTTCGAGGTGCCGCTGGGGGAGGAGCTGACGAAGCGGCTCGCGCTCGGGCTGCCGGTGGCGGTGGGCAACGAGGCCAACCTCGGCGCGCTCGCCGAGCACACCCGCGGGATCGGCGCCGGCTGCCGCGACCTGGTCTACCTGCACGGCGACGTGGGCATCGGCGGCGGCATCATCGTGAACGGCCAGCTCCTCGGAGGGTACGGCGGCTACGGCGGCGAGGTGGGCCACATGGTGGTCAACCCCGACGGCCGCCCGTGCGCCTGCGGCTCGCGCGGCTGCCTGGAGGCCGAGGTGGGGGAGCCGGCCCTGATGGAGCACGCCGGCCGGTACGGCGAGATGATCGGCAGGGACGCGGTCCGCGCCGTCGTCGACGCCGCCGACCGGGGCGACGTGATGGCCCAGGAGGCCCTCGCCCACGTGGGCAACTGGCTCGGGCTCGGCGTCGCCAGCCTGGTGAACATCTTCAACCCCGAGATGGTCGTCTTCGGCGGCATCCTTCGGGAGATTTACCTGGGCTCGGCCGCCCAGGTGCGCAGCCGGATCGCCACCGGCACCCTGCGCGCGACGCGGGAGCAGGTCCGGCTGCGCACCTCGGCCCTGGGCGACGACGCGACGCTGATGGGGGCCGCCGAGCTGGCCTTCGCCCAGGTGCTCGCCGACCCACTCGAAGCACTGTCCCGGGTCGCCCCCTGAGTGACGGCGAAGACGCTACGCGGCGGCGACGAACGCCCTGAACTGCCGCTCCAGCGTCTTGGCCACACCGCCACGCCAGCTCTCGGCGATGGCCTCGGACACGGGGTCGGGGAAGATGTCCTCCTCGTCCTTCTCCACCCCGTCGAAGACGGCTCGTGCGACGGACTCCGGAGACGCCTTCGGTATGTCGAGGTTTCGGGACATGCCGGTGTCGATGGGTCCGGCCAGGACGGCATGGACGCCGACGCCCCGCCCGGCCAGAAGAGCACGCAGCGCCTGCGTCATGGAGAACGCGGCCGGGTGATCAGAACGGTCTTGTCTGCGATGTTCGCCATGAGGGCGACTCTCCTTGTCTTCTTCCTTGCGCGATGGTGCAGGCCGGGCTTCGGCTCAGGTCGCGAGCGCCGGTGCGTGACCGAACGTCGGCACCAGGCTCGGGTCGATGAACGTCGTGATGCGGCTGATCCGGGTCCCGATCAGGGTCAGGACCTGCACTCCGTACGCTTCGTACCGGCCGCCGTCCACGCGCTGGTAGGCGACGAGCGCGGGCTGGCCGTTGGCCTGGGTGGGCTCCATCCGCCACAGGTCCGGGACCAGTACGTGATCGGTCAGGAACCCGACGACGGCCTGCCGTCCGGTGAACCAGGTCGGGATCGGCGGCATCTCCAGCTCGACGTCGGCCCGCAACAAGGTCACCAGCGCGTCGGCGTCGGCCCGGGTGAACGCGTCGACATAGTCGTCGAGGAGGATCCGCCGGATCTCCTCGTCCGGCTCGGCCAGGTCGTCCTCGACCGGTCCGGCCGCGGCCAGGCGGGACCGGGCGCGGCGCAGCGCGCTGTCGACGGCGGCAGCCGTCGTGTCCAGCATCTCGGCGACCTCCGCCGTGCGGAAGGCCAGTACGTCGCGCAACGTCAGCACGGCCCGCTGCCGGGCGGGCAGGAGCTGGAGCGCGGCGATGAAGGCCAGCCGCACTCCGGTCCTGCCGGCCACGATCGCCGCCGGGTCGCCGGTGGCGAGCAGTCTGTCGGGGCCCCGCCCGGATCCAGGTGAAGACATGCCGGGTGTCGGCGTGCCAGTTGCGGCCGAAGGTCTCCCAGGTCTGCTCGTGCAGGGGCGACAGGTGCGGCGCCGCACCGGCGTTGAGGACGATCAGGCCGGGACGGTGCTCGCGGATCACCTCGTGCACGAGCGTCTCGTCGGTGGCGTCGGCGGGCAGGGGGGTGAAGGCCCTGCCGAGGCCGTGGCGCACGGCACCCAGCTCTTGCTCGTCGCGCGCGACGCCGACCACGCGGGTGCCGGAGGCGACGAGCGCGGCGGCGATCGCGCGCCCGAAGCCCCGGCTCGCGCCGGTGACGACGGCGGTCTGGAAGGGGTTCGACATCGAAGGCTCCGTAGGGTGGAGGAACTCGTTCGATATCAAGACCCGTCACCGGAGGAGAATCCGGCGTCGCGCGGGAAATCTAAGGAGTGATCTGAGTCACAGCCCGGATGCCTCCGCTCGTACGGCGCGTCGAGCGCCTCTTCCGGACGGGCGGCGGCGCCCCGCAGGCGGCGCAGTCCGGCTGCGCCGCGGCGAGGAGCGAAGCGGGAGATCGAGAGCCTAGGCGGTCCTGGCGGCGGGGGCGGAGAAGGTGTTGCACACCTTGGGGCCGTTGCCGTACCAGCCGCGCTTGAGCCAGTAGCGGATGTTGCCCGCCTTACCGTGCCACTTGTCGCCCACGATCCACTTGAGCTGCTCGTCCCAGTCGAGCTGGTCGCGGCCGAGCGAACGCCAGACGCTGCCGATGAAGGCACCGGAGAAGCACTCGGCCTGCAGTTCGATGCGGCGGTTGAGGTCGTACATCCGCTTCTTGCTCAGCTTGGGGTACTGCCGGGCGAACTCGTACAGGATGCCGGCGCGGTCCTGGGCGTAGTGGCCGTACTCGTGGGCGATGACCGTGAAAAGGTTGAACTCCGTGGGGTCGGACAGCTGCCCCTTGGACAGCAGGATCCACATGGTGTGGTTCCTGGGGCAGTACAGGCCCGCCGCGTAGCCGGCCGGGTATTTCCCGCAGCCCGTCCCCACGCTCTTGGTGATGTAACGCACCCTGGGCGGGGAGAACGGCAGTCCGGCCTGCGTGAACTCCTCGGTCCAGGTCCGGTTGAGGCAGTCGAGCAGGTTGTCCAGATAGATCCGATAGGTGTCGATGTCGCCGGGCCGGCGGCTCAGCTCGGCGCATTCGAAGAACTCGAACTCACCCGTCGTGTAGAGCGGGTTCCTCGTCAGTGCTCCCGGGCCCATGGGCACGGGCCGCGCCGACGACGCGGCCGGTGCCGCCGTCGTGCCGGACGCGCCCGCCGTGCCGGTGAGGGACAGGACTGCGGCCACCGCCGTGGCTGCGACGGCCACCGCGCGGAGGCTTATGCGAATCATCAGTGGGCATCCCAAGCGGACAGAGAGATAGTCGGGAATGTGGTGAAACGTCCGAATGCCCGGTAATGCGGACTTTTTCCTTCGGAGGATCATGAGGGTAGGGCAGGAGGCGACGACGGGTAAAGCGGGATCGACGTCGGCACCGGGAAGGTCTTGTGAAGGTTCGGTGCAACCCCTGATACCCCCGCACCTTCCTCGAACTAGACTCGATCCGTTCGATGGCGAGCGGGAAGGATGAGCGGTGGGGATTCTGGAGACGATCAAGGACCCGCTCGACGTGAAGCGCCTTGAGGCCGGGGAACTGCCCGTGCTGGCCGAGGAGATCCGCGACCTGCTGGTCTCCTCCGTCGCGAAGACCGGCGGTCACCTCGGGCCCAACCTCGGCGTCGTCGAGCTGACCATCGCCCTCCACAGGGTCTTCGACTCACCGCGCGACCCGATCCTGTTCGACACCGGCCACCAGGCGTACGTGCACAAGATGCTGACCGGGCGGGCCGGGCAGTTCGGCACGCTGCGCCAGGAGGGCGGCCTGTCGGGGTATCCCAGCCAGGCCGAGTCCGAGCACGACGTCATCGAGAACTCGCACGCCTCCACCGCCCTGTCGTACGCCGACGGGCTGGCCAAGGCGATCACGCTGCGCGGGGAGACCGGCCGCACGGTGGTGGCCGTGATCGGCGACGGCGCGCTGACCGGCGGCATGGCCTGGGAGGCGCTGAACAACATCGCCGGGCGCAAGGACCTGCCGCTGATCATCGTGGTCAACGACAACGGCCGCTCCTACTCGCCGACGATCGGCGGTCTCGCCTCCCACCTGTCGTCCCTGCGGATGACCCAGGGCTACGAGCACGTGCTCGAACTGGTGAAGAACAACCTCGGCCGGGTGCCCGTGGTCGGCGCGCCGCTGTACGACACCCTGCACGGCATCAAGAAGGGCCTGAAGGACATCCTGACCCCGCAGGTCATGTTCGAGGACCTCGGGCTCAAGTACGTCGGCCCGATCGACGGCCACGACGAGGGGGCGGTGGAGGCCGCGCTGCGCCGCGCCAGGGGCTTCCGCGGGCCCGTCATCGTCCACGTGCTCACCCGCAAGGGCAACGGCTACTCGCACGCGGAGAACCATGACGAGGACTGCTTCCACGGTCCCGGCCCGTTCGACCCGCTGACCGGCGAGGAGCGGCCCAAGCCGCACAGCTGGACCAATGTGTTCAGCGAGGAGATCGTGAAGATCGGCGGCGAGCGGGACGACGTGGTCGCGATCACCGCGGCGATGCTCCACCCGGTCGGCCTGGCGGCGTTCGCCGAGGCGTACCCGGACCGCATCTACGACGTGGGCATCGCGGAGCAGCACGCCCTGACCAGCGCCGCCGGGCTCGCGATCGGCGGCCTCCACCCGGTCGTGGCCCTCTACGCGACGTTCCTCAACCGGGCCTTCGACCAGCTCCTGATGGACGTGGCGCTGCACCGCCTGCCCGTCACCGTCGTGCTCGACCGCTCGGGGGTGACGGGGGACGACGGCCCCAGCCACAACGGCATGTGGGACCTGTCGATCCTGCAGGTGATCCCCGGGCTGTCGATCGCCGTCCCGCGCGACGGCGCGCGGCTGCGCGAGCTGCTGGCCGAGGCGGTCGGGATCGGCGACGGCCCGTCGGTGGTCCGCTACCCCAAGGGCGGCCTGCCCAAGGAGGTGGAGGCCGTCGGCAAGCTCGGCGAGATGGACGTGCTCCGCGCCGGGGACGCCGACGTGCTGCTGGTCGCGGTCGGTCCGATGGCCGAGGTCTGCATGGAGGCCGCGAACCTCCTCGACGCGCAGGGCATCTCGGCCACCGTGGTGGACCCCCGCTGGGTGAAGCCGCTGGACCAGGCCCTGGTGCTGGCCGCCGCCGCGCACAAGCTGGTCGTCGTGGTGGAGGACAACGGCCGGGTCGGCGGCGTGGGCGACGCCGTGGCGCGCCTGCTGCGCGACGCCGACGTGGACGTGCCGGTGCGGACCTACGGCATCCCCCAGCGCTTCCTCGACCACGCCAAGCGGCCCAAGATCCTCTCCGAGATCGGCCTGACCGGGCAGGACCTCGCCCGTCAGATCACCGAGGCCGTGGCGCGCCGGTCGCAGGTGATGGAGAGCCATCCGGCGCGGCTGGCGCAGCCCACAGACCGATAACTATGAGTAATACCGGTGTGACCGGGAAGTCTGCAGGTCATCGACGTGATGAGGAGCCTGCGGATGAGCCTTTTCCGGACGAAGCCGGTAGAACAGTCGATTGAGGATGCCGAAGGCGGCGAACATCGGCTCAGGCGCAGCCTGAGCGCTCTCGATCTCACCGTCTTCGGCATCGGCGTGATCGTGGGCACCGGCATCTTCGTGCTGACCGGAGTGGCGGCGCGCAACACGGCCGGGCCGGCCGTCGCGATCTCCTTCGTGATCGCCGGGATCGTGTGCGCGCTCGCGGCCCTGTGCTACGCCGAGTTCGCCGCCACGGTCCCGGTCGCCGGCTCGGCCTACACCTACGCGTACGCCACGATCGGCGAGTTCCCGGCCTGGATCATCGGCTGGGACCTGATGCTGGAGCTGGCACTGGGCGCGGCGGTGGTCGCCTCGGGCTGGTCGGGCTACTTCGCCTCGCTGCTGAAGAACTTCGGGATCTACCTGCCGTCGTCCATCGCCGGCGACGAGGCCGTCTTCAACGTCCCGGCGGCGCTGATCGTGATCCTGCTGACCGGGGTGCTGGTGGCCGGGATCAAGATGTCGGCCCGGTTCAACGGCGCCATGGTGGCGGTCAAGCTGGCCGTGGTGCTGCTGGTGATCATCGCCGGGTCGTTCTTCGTCAAGGGGGCCAACTACCGGCCGTTCATCCCGCCGTCGCACCAGATGGCCGCCGGGGAGGGCATGAAGACCCCGCTCATCCAGGTGCTGTTCGGCGTGCAGCCGGTCGCGTACGGCGTCTTCGGCGTCTTCACGGCCGCCGCCCTGGTGTTCTTCGCCTACATCGGCTTCGACGTCGTGGCGACCGCGGCCGAGGAGACCCGCCGCCCGCAGCGCGACCTGCCGATCGGGATCATCGCCTCGCTGGTCGTCTGCACGATCCTCTACGTGGCGGTCTCGCTCGTGGTCGTCGGCATGCAGCACTACTCGGAGCTCAGCGCGTCGGCCCCGCTCGCCGACGCGTTCCGGTCGGTGGGCCAGCCCTGGATGGCGACGCTGATCAGCGTCGGAGCCATCGCCGGGCTCACCACCGTCGTGATGATCCTCATGCTGGGCCAGAGCCGGGTGCTGTTCGCGATGTGCCGCGACAGCCTGCTGCCCCGCTCCCTCGCCAAGGTCCACCCGACGTTCCGCACGCCGTACCGGATCACGATCGTCATCGGCGCGGTCACCGCGCTGCTCGCGGCGCTGATCCCGCTGAGCGCCATCGCCGAGCTGGTGAACATCGGCACGCTGTTCGCGTTCGTGATCGTCGCGGTGGCGGTGGTGGTCCTGCGCAGGACCGCCCGACCTGCCCCGCTCCTTCCGCACGCCGTTCGTGCCGGTGGTGCCGATCCTTTCGATGCTGGCCTCGGCCTACCTGATGCTCAACCTGCCCCTGGAGACGTGGTACCGGTTCTTCATCTGGATGTGGGTGGGCACGGTCATCTACTTCCTGTACGGCTACCGCCGCAGCAGGGTGGCCGCTACCACCCCTGGGAAAGCAGTCCTCGAACGGTGAGCATGACGCCGACGGCGGCCAGCAGCACGCCGCTCGCGCCCAGCAGCAATCGGTAGCCGCGGGGGGTCAGCCGGTGCCGGCCGGCCCCCACGGCTCCCGCGAGCGCCACCTTGGAACCCACCAGGACCAGGTAGAACCCGCCCCCGAAGGCCAGCGCGTACGCCGGGGCCCGGTCCCACGCCGAGACGAAGATCGGTGAGCCCACCGCGATCCAGAACAGCCAGGGGTGGGGGTTGAGCAGGTTCACCACCACGCCGCGCAGGACCTCCCCGGCGGAGGAGGGCGCGTCCTCGCCGGGGCGGGGCGGCAGGGCCGTACGGGCCTCGCGCAGCGTCTCCACGCCGAGGTACACGACGTAGAGCCCGCCGCCGACCGACAGCACGCGCAGGAGCACCTGCGGCAGCGCCCCGACGGCCGTTACGGCGAGCAGCACCACGGGCAGGTCGGACAGCAGCGGCACGCAGGCCAGGCGCACCCCCGAGCGGAACCCGCCGCGCAGGCTGGCCGTGATGACGAGCGTCAGCAACGCACCGGGCGTGACGCCCGCGCCCAGGCCGAGACTGAGCCCCATCAGCAGTTCCGTCACGCCGGCGACCTCCCGTTTCATCCGCACGTGAGGCTATCGCCGGTGGAGCAGCGGGGGAGCACGCGACGGAAGAGATCACCCCGGGCAGCGTGCCGGCACCCCGGCCGGCGTGTTCGCCTGGGCGCCCCGCCTCGTCCAGATGCCCGATGAACGGGCGCCCGTGGCTGACCCCGGGCAGCGCCAGTGCCGTCTCGCGCACTCTGTCCTGGAGCTTCTCGCCGCTGATGGGCATGACGAAGTCAGGCGCGGCGGCCGTAGGTGCGCGGATCCACGGGCTGCTCGGACGTGGGAAGCCCGCCGACCACGAGACGGTAGGAGTCGATCACGAGCTCCTTCACCAGCTTCTCGTCGATGGTGCCCCCGCCTTCCACCGTGATCCAGTGCCTCTTGTTCATGTGATAGCCGGGGGTGATGTCTGCGTGCTGCTCACGCAGGGCTGCGGCGTCGTCCGGATCAGCTTTCAGGATCACGACGGGGCGCCCTGGCATGTCGGTCATGAGCATGAAGACCTTGCCGCGCACCTTGTAGAGGTGCCAGTCGGGGCCGAAACGATGCTCCAGGTCGGTGCCGGGCAGTCCGGCAGTGCAGTCGGCCGCGATCTTCTGCAGCTCCTGTCCGTCCAAGGTGATCAACTCCTCTGGCGATCCGAGTGCCCTGACCGCCCGGTCAAGGACCAAGGTGGCGTCTTCCGCACGGCCGCCACCGACGGCGGCCCATGACCCGCCAGCCGGACTGCGGCCATCCGCTCCCTACGGGCGTACGTGGATGACTGTCTTCCCGCTGCGTCGCGTGGTCGGGTTGAGGGCACTGATGGCATCATCGAGGCTCGCGACGTCACCGATGTTCGTCCGCAGCCGTCCGTCCCGCACCCGCTGCACGATCTCACCCAGTTCGGCACGATCGGCCTCGACGACGAAGTCCACCGCCAGGCCGTCAGCGGGCCGCGCCTCGACCGGGCCGACGATGGACACCAGCGTTCCTCCGGCCTTGATCAGGGCAGCGGACCGCTTCTGAACGTCGCCGCCGATGACGTCGAAGACCAGATCGACGCCCCCGACGTCTTTCAGCGCGTCGTTGTCGAGGTCGACGAACTCATGCGCGCCGAAGTCGAGTGCCTTTTCACGGTCGGCGGCGCGTCCGGTGCCGATGACGTAAGCGCCGGCCTCACGTGCGAGCTGGGTCACCATCGTCCCGACCGCCCCGGCTGCGCCATGGGCGAGGACGGTCTGGCCGGCCTGAAGGCGGCCGTGCTGGAACAGCCCCTGCCACGCGGTCAGACCTGAGATCGGCAGGGACGCGCCTACTGTGAAGTCGACGTCGCCGGGCAGCGGTGCGAGGTTGCGTGCTTCGATCGCCACGTACTCCGCAAGGGTGCCGTCGCGGTACCAGTCGGCGAGGCCGAACACCCGCTGCCCGACCGACAGCCCCGACGTGCCGTAGCCGAGGGCGGTGACCACTCCGGCCAGCTCGTGGCCGGGGATCGACGGTGTCCTGTCACGGCCGGCGCGATCGGTCCAGGTCGATGGCCACTCCATCTCAGTCGGCACGAAGCCCGATGCATGAATCTGAACGATGACGTCGTTGATCGCTGCGAGCGGCTCCGGCCGCTCCGTCAGCGTCATCCCGGCCGTTCCCGCGGCCTGGTCGGTTACCACAATGGCTTTCATTGAGATTGTCCCCTTCCTCGTTCGTGTTGTGGGTTTGGTCTCCGGGTGGGTGTTTAGATGAAGGTGAACAGCTGGTCGGCGTCGAATCGCGAGATCGGGCTGGTGTACACCCTCGCCGGGTCGGGGTAGCCGAGGGCCAGCAGCACCGTCGTGCTGTGTCCGGTCTCGCGGATCTTGAACGCCTTGTCGACACTGGCCGGGTCGAACCCTTCCAGCGGCGTGGCCTCGACGCCGAGCTCAGCGGCCGCCATCATGGTCAGGCCCACCGCCATGTAGGTCTGCTTCTCCATCCAGTGGTTCAGGTCCTTGTAGCCGTAGTTGCGCAGGTTGAGGAAGTCTCGGGTCATTGATTCCCACAGCTCCTGCTTCGACGGGTCAGGGAACCGGCCGTCGGCCCTCTCCTTCGTGAACACCGCCTCGAGGTGGCTGTCAGGCAGATCTGCCCGGGTGGTGAGGATGATGGTGTGCGACGCGTTCAAGATCTTCTCGCCGTTGTCCTGGAATCGTTCGCCCAGGTTGTTGGCGAGCCGCTCTTTGCCCTCGCGCGTGGCGAGGACGTAGAAGTGGTTGGGCTGTACGTTCACCGATGACGGCGTGGAGCGCAGGAACCTCAGCAGCTGCTGAAGGGTTTCCTCCGGAATGGTCTTGCTGGGGTCGAAATACCTGGTGAGGTGCTTGTTCATGAGCTTGTCGAGATTCATGGCACTCTGCCGTTTCTTGCGATGAGTGGGTGAGGAGCAGTGGTTCGCGTGGTTTGGACTAGTTCGTGCCGCGGGCAAATAGGTCGCTGATGCGCTCGAAGCCGATCCCTGAATGATCGGTGGAGACGGTGACGGATTGAGCGGCTCGGTACGCCGCCTCGACGAGGACGCCGGCGCTCATCCCGGCGTACTGACCGAGCGGACGGCGGGAATGTCGACGTCGGTCTGGTTGACGTTGTTGATGAAGTTGGTCAGCAGGACCTGCACCGCCACCGTGACGATCGCCAGGATCTGCGGGTCGGTGTACCCGGCACCTCGCACAGCCGCCAGGTCGGCGTCGCTCACCCGACCGCGGCTCTCCATCAGCTGCTGAGCGAAACGAGCGACCGCGGCGCGCTTGGGATCGATCGAGCTCCCGGCCCGGGCCAAGTCGATGTCATCGCTCGACATGCCACCGAGTTCGGACGATACGTACGTGTGCATCGCCAGGCAGTAATCGCAGCCGTTCGCCTGCGACACCGCGAGCGCGATGGTGTGCCGCGTCTTCGCGTCCAGAACCCGGCTCAAGGTTCCCTGCAGTGTCATGACGACGTCGAGGACGGTCGGGTTCGACGCGAGAGTCGCGAACATGTTCGGAACGAAGCCGAACTGTGCGCCGACGTTGTCGAGGATGCCCGCCACCCCGTCGGGGACGTCGTCAGGAGAGGGAACGTTCAGTCGTGACATGGCGGATCAGCCTCCGGTGAGTGGCCCTCGTCGGCCCGGGTTGCGCTTGAGAATTTTGGGCTTGTCAGCCCACTTCTTGAGTGAACACCGCTCCGGACTGGGCTGTCAAGCCCAATCCAGGTATCGTCTGAAGCATGAAACCGACCACAGGAGCTCGGGAGCCCCACAAGCTCACCGACAAGGGACAGGCAACGCGGGCCCGCATCCTGGAGCACGCCGCGGAGCTCATCTACACCAAGGGGGTCCACGCGACGAACAACGAACAGCTCCGCCGCGCCGCCGGCGTCAGCGGATCGCAGCTCAACCACTACTTCCCGACCAAGGAGAGTCTCGTCCTGGCCGTTATCGCCTGGCAGGCCGAGCGCGTTCTCACGTTCCTCCGCGGCGAGCAATTCGCCTGCTTCGACAACCTCGACGCGTTTCGGGCGTGGGCGGATTTCTACGTCCGCTACGAGCGCGCCTACCAGGAAGGCTGCAGCCTCGGCTCCCTGGCGAGCGAGATCATCAAGACGGACCTTGACGTCCACGACGAGCTCGCGAATGCGTTCGACCAGTGGAGAGGCATCTTCCGCGATGGAATCGAGCGCATGCAGCAACTCGGCCGCATCAGCGCTGAGGCGGATCCCACACAGCTGGCCAACCTGCTCCTTGCCGCCTTCCAGGGCGGCATGCTCCTCGCCCAGGTCGCGCGGGACATCGCTCCACTGAAAGACGCGTTGCAGGCGGCCATCGACCACGTGCAGACCTTCGCGACGTCTCTCGACGCCGGCGTACTCCAAGCTCGGTAGCCGCTTCCAGGTGTATGGGCCAGCGGAGCTTGGCCTCATGTGACGCTGCGCAGTACTCCGCCCGCAAACGATCGCGCCCCGACCCGAGCCGCCAGACCTCTCTTCGGTGGTGACCGGACCGCGGATGGCGCCGGGCCCCCACAACTCCTCACTTCGGTTGCGGCTTGTGCACGTCCACCGCGGCGCGGTGCGCACGACGGTGCGGCTCGCCGGCTCCTCCGGGGCGTATGTCCTGCCCCCGGACGGGCGCTACGACTCCCCGATCGGCGCCAGCCGCAGCCGGTTCATCGACGCGACCTCGGCCGGGCCATTCGGCGGGGACTACGACGTTCCCCAGCGGGCGACAACGCGTTCCCGGCCCTGGCGTTCGCCGATGACGGGCGACCGATGACGGGCGGCCGATGGCCTTGGGCGACGACATCGGGAGGATCGAGCTCTGGAGCGGCCCGCGGCCCGACGCTCCGGGCGCCGGTCCTGCACGGCGCCCTGAGCCGGTCGAGGCCATGTCCTGCGTAGGGCGTCCGAGACGCCGGATCAACCAGGTTCGACCCGGTTCATTCCGGGTGAACCGGCCGTGGACCCGGTCCTGATCTCCTGGTTCGGAACCATCGCGGTTCTGCGCGTACCCCCCGCCTGATGGAGACCCGATGCGCCTTCGCCCGCGCGGCATCGCCCTGGCCGCCTGCGCCTTGCTCACGGCCGGTGCCGTACACGCCGGCCCCGCCCTGCCCGCGGCGGCGGACAGCACCCCCGGCCCGTCGCCGTCACCGGCCGTCGCCTCGACCGAGAGGGAGGCGGTGGAACTGGCGCGGACGTCGCGGGAGCGGGTGGAGGTGCTGCCGCTGCGCACCGAGACGCGCCAGGTGTTCGCCAACGCCGACGGCAGCCTCACCTCCGAGACGTCGGCGCTGCCCGAGCGGGTGCGACGCGGCACGGACTGGGCCGACGTCGACACCACCCTGCGCTTCGCCGACGACGGCACGGTGCGGCCGGTCGCGGCGCCGCTGGACCTGTCCTTCTCCGGGGGCGGGACGGCGCCGCTGGCGACCATCGGCGACGGCGGGCGCTCGGTCGCGATGACCTGGCCGGGGACGCTGCCGAAGCCGGACCTGGACGGGAACACCGCGACGTACGCGTCGGTGCTGCCCGGGGTCGACCTCAAGGTGACCGCCTCGGTGCTCGGATACTCCGAGGTCCTGGTGGTGAAGAGCCGGGAGGCCGCAGCCAACCCGGCGCTGGCCGGGCTCGCCTTCGGAATGCGGGCGAACGGGCTGACCGTGCGCAAGACGCCGGCCGGAGCCCTGAGCGCCGTGACCGACACGGGGACCGAGGTCTTCCACGCGCCGCAGCCCCGCATGTGGGACTCCTCGGGCAAGGACCTCGGGCCGGCCGTCTCCGGGCCGCGGCAGCAGGCCAAGCAGGCGCTGATGGGCGTCGACGTCGCCGGCGACCGGGTGGCCCTCACACCCGACAGTTCGGTGCTGACCGGCCCGGACACGGTCTACCCCGTCTACATCGATCCCCAGTGGTCGGGGTCGAAGCTGGCCTGGACGTACGTCGACAAGGCGTACCCCTCGCAGTCGTACTGGAACTCCGACCACACGCCGGAGATCGGCTACTACGGCAGCGGGGTCAAGCGGTCGTTCTTCCGGATGGACTCCGACAACGTCAACGGCAAGCACATCCTCAAGGCGACGTTCCGGATCACCCAGACCAAGTCGTGGGGGTGCAGGTCGGACCCGCAGGTCGCGCAGATCTGGCTGACCGGCGGCATCTCCACGTCCACGACCTGGAGCCACCAGCCGTCCTGGGCCGACCATCTCGACAGCGTGGCGTCCGACGCCGGATACAGCTCCTCCTGCCCGGACAAGGGCCTCGAGTTCGACGTCACCGGCGCGATCGTCAAGGCCGCCGAGAACGGCTGGTCGAACACGACGTTCGGACTGAAGGACTACGACGACGGCGCGGGCAGCGTGTGGGGCTGGAAGGGCTTCAGCGGCTCGCCCAAGCTCGTGGTCGACTACAACACCCCGCCCGCCACGCCGTCCGGGGTGGGCACCTATCCCGGCACGCCGTGCGTGACGGGGGCGAACCGCCCGTGGATCAACGCGGGTGACGCCGCGAACCCGATCAGGCTCAAGGCGAAGATCTACGACCCGGACAAGGCGAACGACGGCGTACGCGCGGAGTTCGTCATGAACCACTACAACACGACCACCGGTGCGTGGGAGAGCATCACCTCCTCACTGCCCGGCGGCGGCAAGACGGCGTACAAGTACACCACCACGGCGACCGACCACGAGATCAAGCTGCCCGGACTGGTCAGCGGCGAGAGCTACTCCTACAAGGTGCGGGCCTACGACGGCACCGACGGCAGCGCGTGGAGCCCCTGGTGCGAGTTCACCGTCGACACGGTCGACCCGGCGACGCTGCCGAAGGTGGCCTCGGGGGACTATCCCGCCGACACTCCCGACGACTGGAAGGGCGGCGTCGGCTCCGAGGGAGCGTTCACCCTCAGCCCGGGGGACGGCGAGAGCGACGTGACGAGCTTCCGGTACGCCCTGGACGATGCCGCTCTCGCCACGCCGGCGACCCAGGTGACCATTCCCTCGGGGCAGACGTCGGTGACCGTGAAGGTCGCGCCGCGGCACGACTGGATCAACACGCTGTACGTCTTCCCGGTCGACAAGGCGGGCAACGTGGGCAAGACGCCCGCCGCGTACAGCTTCTACGTGAAGGCCGGCGCCGCCCCGCCGGTGAGTGGCATCTCGACGAGACGTCGGGCGCCACCGCCGCGGACTCCGGCGCCGCCCCGCATCCGGTGACACTGTCCGGCACCACCGGCTGGACCGGCGGCCGGGTGAACGGAGCCGTCCACCTCGACGGCTCCACCGCCTACGGCACCACCTCCGGGCCCGTCGTGCACACCGACAGAGGCATGACCGTCTCGGCGTGGGTGCGCCTGACCGACAACAGCAGGAACTCCACGGTGGTGAGCCAGGCCGGCAACAGGGGCGTCGGCTTCCAGCTCTACTACTCCTCGTCCTACAAGCGGTGGATCTTCAACAAGTACGACGCCGACAAGGACAACCCGGTGATCGTCCGGGTCGTGAGCGACGCGGAGCCGCAGGTCGGGGTGTGGACCCACCTGGCCGGCGTCTACGACGCCCCGGCCGGGCAACTCCGCCTGTACGTGAACGGCGTACGGCAGTCCGTTCCCGCCGCGTACACCTACACCCCCTGGGACGCCACCGGGCCGCTGCAACTCGGGCGGGTGAAGTACAACGGGACCTTCCAGGAGAACTTCGCCGGTGACATCGACGAGGTGCGCGTCTGGGACCGGATCCTGTCCGACGACCCCCGCACCGTGAACGACCCGGCGCTCGGCAACGAGATCGCCGTCATGGCCAAGCAGCCTCCGGCCCTGTCCGGCCGGTGGGCGTTCGACGAGGGAACGGGCACGTCCGGCGCCGACTCCTCCGGCTACGGCAGGACCGCGACCCTCAAGGGGAGCGCCGCCTGGTCCGACGACGGTGTCGACGGCGCCGGCGTGCTCAGTCTCGACGGCGCCACGGCGTACGCCACCACCGCCTCGGCCCCCGTGCGTACCGACCACAGCTACACCGTGTCGGCCTGGGTACGCCTGGCCGGCGACGACACCTGCGTGCTGCCGGACCGCGTGATGACCGCCGTCGGCCAGGACGGCAGCAGGAACAGCGGCTTCTACCTCGGCTACCGCGTCTACACGGAGAACGGCGTCAAGGTGTCCCGCTGGGGCTTCTCCACCGCCAGTGACGACACCGACACCGAGAAGATGACGGTCGCCAAGTCCGCCGAGCCGATCGACTGCTCCGCGATCAACTCCTGGACCCATCTGGTGGGCGTGTACGACGAGGTCGCCAAGGAGATCCGGCTGTACGTCAACGGACAGATCTCCGACGTACGGCCGTCGTCGGGCTGGCACGCGAGCGGTGGCCTCGAGATCGGCCGGGTCAAGTACCGGGGCGGCTACGTCGACTACTTCGCCGGCGACGTGGACGACGTCCGCGTGTTCGCCGGGACACTCACCGATCGCCAGATCGTCAACCTCACCCTGGGACTTCCCCTGGACGGCTGACCGCCGCCTCGTCCCCCCTCATCGACGTTCAACCGGAGGTAGTCGTGCTCGCTTCATGGCGGGGCTGGGCCGGGGTCGCCGCGATGCTGGCGGTCGTGGTGCCGGCGACGCTGGCCGTCCCGGTGCCCGTGGCGCAGGCCGCGGGCGACCCGGCCTGGCACAAGGCGCAGGACCAGCGTCCCGTGCCCGGCCACGAGAGCCGGGCGCGGGCCGCCGCGCCCGACCCGGGGGCCCGGTTCGACCTCAAGGGCGCCCCCGCGGTGACCTGGCCGCAGCCCGGCACGGCGGTGGTCGCCCTCGGCTCTCCCGCCGGGGACGCGGCGGCCGCGAAGGCGTCCCCGGGCAAAGGCGCGGGGCCGGGAATGGCGCGGGCCGGTCTGCTCCCGGTGTGGATCGGCCCGGCGGGCGCGGCGAAAGGCGGCACCTCGGCACCGTCCTCGGACACCGCGGCGAAATCCTCGGCGCCGTCCTCCGGGGCCTCGGCGGCGGTGCAGGTGCGGGTGCTCGACGCGCCCACGGCCCAGCGGTCGGGCGTCACCGGGCTGGGCTTCCAGCTGACCCCGCAAGCGGGGGGAGTGGCACGGCGGGTCGCGGTCGCGGTCGACTATTCGGGCTTCCGGTACGCCTACGGCGGTGACTGGGCGTCCCGGCTGCGCCTCGTCCGGCTGCCCGGGTGCGCCGCCGGCACGCCCGACCTGCCGCAGTGCCAGACCCGTACCCCGCTGCCCACGAGCAACGACGTCACCGCGGGCCGGTTGACCGCGGACGTCGACCTCGCCGCCGCCGGCGCGACCACGCTGGCGGCCGAGGCGGCGCCGTCGGGACCGGCGGGCACCTACGAGGCCACCTCGCTGTCCCCGTCGGCCACCTGGAGCGTGAGCAACCAGAGCGGGGCGTTCTCCTGGTCCTACCCCCTGCGCCTGCCGCCGGTGCCCGGAGGCCCGACCCCCAACGTCGGGCTCGCCTACTCATCCGGCAGCGTCGACGGCCGCACGGTCGCCACCAACAACCAGGCCTCCTGGATCGGCGAGGGCTTCGACTACTGGCCCGGGTTCATCGAGCGCAGGTACAAGGCATGCGCCGACGACGGCGTCACGCCCAAGCGCAACGACCAGTGCTGGGGCAACGCGAACGCGACGATGTCGCTGAACGGGCAGGCCACCGAACTGGTGCTGGACGACGCGACGGGCACCTGGCAGCCGAAGGACGACGACGGTTCCAAGGTCGAGAAGCTCTCCGGCGCCGACAACGGCGACGACGACGGCGAGTACTGGCGGGTCACCACCCCGGAGGGCACCCAGTACTACTTCGGCCGCAACCACCTGCCCGGCTGGGCGGACGGCAAGGCCGAGACGAACTCCACCTGGACCGTGCCGGTCTTCGGCGACGACGATGGCGAGCCGTGCCACAAGAGCGCCTTCTCCGACTCCTGGTGCCGGCAGGCCTGGCGGTGGAACCTCGACTACGTCGTCGACCCGCACGGCACGGTCAGCACGTTCTGGTACGGCAAGGAGACCAACTACTACCGCCGCGACGTCACCACGCTGACCGACGGCGTGCCCAACGGCACCCCGACCGCGTACGACCGGGGCGGCTACCTCAAGCGCATCGACTACGGACAGCGCTCGGACGCGATCTTCACCTCCTCCGCCCCGGCGCGGGTCTCCTTCGAGGTGAAGGAGCGGTGCATCCCGACGTCGGGCTTCGACTGCGCGGCGGACAAGTTCACCAAGGACAACGCCAAGTACTGGCCCGACGTCCCCTACGACCAGAACTGCGACTCCGGCGAGAAGTGCATCGACAAGTACTCGCCGACGTTCTGGACGCGCAAGCGGCTGGCCGCCGTCACCACCCAGGTGCTGTCGGGCAGCGCGTACAAGGACGTCGACACCTGGGCGCTCGACCAGGAGATGCGCGCCCCCGGCGACGGGACGGCGGCCACGCTGTGGCTGGCCGGGATCACCCACACCGGCAAGGTCGGCGGCACGGCCTCGCTGCCGTCGGTGAGGTTCGCGGGCGTGCAGAAGCCTAACCGTGTCGACGCCCTCGAAGGACGCCCGCCGCTGACCAAGTGGCGGATCTCGGCGATCGACAACGAGACCGGCGGCTCGCTGTCCGTCGCCTACTCCGACGAGGACTGCACGGCCGGTGACAAGCCGGACATCGGGACCAACACCCGGCGGTGCTACCCGCAGTACTGGTCGCCGGAGGGCGCGACCTCGCCCAAGCTCGACTGGTTCCACAAGTACGTCGTCACCCAGGTGCGGGAGATCGACCGTACGGGAGGCGCGCCCGACGAGGTGACGAGCTACGAGTACCTCGGCGGCGGCGCCTGGCATCACGATGACGACGACGGGCTGACCAAGGAGAAGTACAAGACCTGGTCGCAGTGGCGCGGCTACGGCAAGGTCCGGATCACCCACGGCGAGGCGCCCGAGCAGCGCTCCCAGTCGGAGTACCTCTACTTCCGCGGCATGGACGGCGACGAGCTGCCCGGCGGGGGCACGCGGAACGTGAAGGTCACCGACTCCACGGGCACCGCCGTGGACGACGCCGACGCCCTGCAGGGACGGGTCCGCGAGGAGGTCCACTACGACGGCCCCGGCGGTCCCGCCCTGAGCGGCACCGTCACCGGCTACTGGACGAGGCAGACCGCCAAGCGGGTGCGCTCCTGGGGCACCACGACCGCGCACCTGGTCCAGGCCGATACCGTACGCACCCGCACCGCGCTGGCGTCCGGCGGCTGGCGGTACACGAAGACCGAGACCGACTACGACAACGACGGCCTGCCCACGCAGGTGAACGACCTCGGCGACGAGTCCACCGCGAGCGACGACCAGTGCACCCGCACCACCTACGCCCGGGACGACGCCAAGTGGATGATCTCCTACGCCTCCCGCGTGGAGACCGTGACCAAGGCGTGCGGCGTCACCCCGGACCGGCCGGGCGACGTGGCCTCCGATGTGCGCAGGTACTACGACGGCAAGGCGTTCGGCGCCGCGCCCGACAAGGGGAACGTCACGAGGACCGAGAAGCTCGGCTCGTGGAACGGCGGCCCGCAGTACGTCACCACCGGTACCACCACGTTCGACGTGTACGGCAGGCCGCTGGTGGTCACCGACGCCTCGGGCGGCAAGACGACCACGGCGTACATCCCTGCGACCGGCCTGGTTACCGGCACCACGGTGACCAACGCGCTCGGGCACGTGAGCAAGACGGAGGTCGAACCGGCCTGGGGGCTCCCCACCGCCACGATCGACGTCAACGGCAAGCGCACCGACCTCACCTACGACCCGTTGGGCCGGCTGACCGGCGTGTGGCTGCCGGGGCACGCCAAGGCGACGTACGCCTCGGCGCCGAACATGAAGTTCGGCTACCAGATCCGGGCCGACGGGCCGACGACGGTGACCACCTCGACGCTCCGCAACGACGGAGTGAACTACACCACCGGTTACGCCCTGTACGACGGCCTGCTGCGCGCCCGCCAGACCCAGCAACCCGCCCCCGGCGGCGGCCGGGTCGTGAACGACACGCTGTACGACAGCCGCGGCCTGGTCTACAAGACCAACGACGACTACTACGTCGAGGGGGCGCCCGGCGCCACGCTGTGGACCCCGGCGAGCGACGACGACGTACCCGGTCAGAACGTCACGGTCTACAACGGCATGGAGTGGGCCACCGCGCAGATCTTCCGCAAGCGCGGCAGCGAGCAGTGGCGCACCACCGTGACGTACGGCGGCGACCGCGTCAGCGTCGATCCTCCCGAGGGATCGACGCCGACCACGAGGATCACCGACGCCCGCGGTGAGATCGTCGAGTTCCGGGAGTACAAGGGCGACGGCCCGAGCGGCGACTACGACGCCACCACCTACTCCTACACGCCGACCGGGCAGCCGGCGACCATCAAGGACGCCGACGGCAACACGTGGATCTACCACTACGACCTGCGCGGGCGCCTCGTCCAGCTCGACGACCCCGACAAGGGCACCGCGAAGCTGACGTACGACGACACGACCGACCGCCTGCTGACCACCACCGACGCCCGCGGCAAGAGCGTCTTCTTCACCTACGACGCGCTCGGCCGCAAGACCGCCGAGTACGAGGGCACCTCGGCGAGCGGAACCAAGCTCGCCGAGTGGACGTACGACGCCCTGCCCGACGGCACCGTCGTCAAGGGCCAGCCGACCGCCTCGACCCGGTACGTCAAGAACGCCACGACCGGCGCCATGGACGCCTACACGACGGCCGTCACCGGTTTCGACGACGCCTACCGCACCCTCGGCACCGAGACCGTCATCCCGGCCTCCGAGGGCGCGCTCGCCGGCACCTACAAGACCAGCACCGACTACAACCCCGACGGCACCGTCCGCCGCACGGTGCTGCCCGCGGCCGGCGGGCTGCTCGGCGAGACGATGCTCTACGGCTACGACGAGCTCGGCAACCCCACCACCACGCGCGGCCTGACCGACTACGTCACCTCCACCACGTACTCCAAGCTCGGCCAGGTGCTCGACATGACGATGAGCACCGGCCTGAAGCGGGTGAAGGAGACCAACTTCTACGAGGAGGGCACCAACCGGCTCACCCGTTCCCTGTACGAGCGAGAGACGGCGCCGATCTCCGTCGCGGGCACCAACTACACCTACGACGATTCCGGAAATATCACCAAAATCGCGGACAAGCCGTCCGGTCAGACGCCCGACGTGCAGTGCTTCCGGCAGGACTACCTGCAGCGCCTGACCGAGGCGTGGACGGCCACCGACGACTGCGCGGCCGACCCCTCGCAGGCCATCGTCGGCGGACCGGCGCCGTACTGGCAGTCCTTCGCCTACGACAAGGTCGGCAACCGCACCAAGGAGATCGACCACCAGGCGAGCGGCGACGTCACCAAGACCTACACGTACGCGGGGGCCGGCAAGCCGCAGCCGCACACGCTGACCTCGGTCGAGTACAAGGGCGGCGACCGCGACGGGCAGATCGACAGCTACACCTACGACGCCGCAGGCAACACCACCGAGCGCGGCTCGGGCCGGGCGCTGGAATGGGACGTCGAAGGTCACCTCGCCAAGTCCACCGACCCCTCCGGCGTCAGCACCTTCGTCTACGACGCCAACGGTGAGCGCCTGATCCGCCGCGACCCCACCTCCACCACCCTGTACGTCGCCGGGATGGAGATCCGGGTCGACAAGGCCACCGGCGCCAAGAGCGCGACCCGCTACTACACGCACGGTGGGCAGGTCGTCGCGGCCCGGACCAACAAGGGCGTGACCTGGTTAGGCGCCGACAACCACGGCACGACTGACATCTCCGTCAGCGACGACGCGGCTCAGACGCCCACCCGCCGCCGCTTCACCCCGTTCGGGCAGCAGCGCGGCACCCCACCGTCGTTCTGGCCCGGCCAGCGGGGCTTCGTCGGCGGTGTCATCGACGACGCCACGGCGCTCACCCACCTCGGCGCCCGCGAGTACGACGCCGAGACCGGCCGCTTCATCTCCGTCGACCCGGTGTTCGACGCGGCCGACCCCCAGAGCTGGAACGGCTACGCCTACGCCGACAACAACCCGGTCACCAAGTCCGACCCGAGCGGCCTGATGCTGCCCCGCGACAACGGAGGCGGCGCGCACGCTCCTTACAACTCCGGTAGCGGCAGCGGCAGCAACAAAGGGAGCAGTGGAGGCGCGCCTTCCTATCCTCCTCCGCCCCCGCCGGTCAGCCGGCCGCACTGCGGCACCTGGGACTTCGGCTGCAAGGCCAAGAACTTCTGGAACCAGCACAAGGCCACGATCGTCAACGTCGCCGTCTCGGTGACCGTGACCATCGGCTGCGAGGTGGCCACGGGCGGCGCCGGCAGCGTCGGCTGCGCCGCGGCCGGCGGCGCGGCGGGCAACCTCGCCGGTTATCTCGTCTCGACACCGCGTGATCAGTGGAGCCTGGGCGGCGCCTTCCACGCGGCGGCGGTGGGAGCCGTGGCCGGAGCGGCCGGAGGCGTGCTCGGCAAGGCCGCCTCGGCCGTGCTCGGGAAGGTGGCCACCACGGCGGCGGGCAAGGCCGTCACCGGGGCCGTCGGAAAAGCTGCCGGCAAGGCCAGAGCCGCTCTGGGCAAGGCGGGCGCCGCCGCCGAGGACGCGGCCGAAGCGGGCGAAGGCGCGGCCGCACGATCGGCCGGAAGGGGCGCCGCACGCGAGAGGGCGCACGCCTCGTCCGGATCTCGCGGGACCTGCGACAGCTTCGTCGCCGGCACCCTGGTCAAGCTCGCCGACGGCACCACCAGGGCGATCGAGAAGATCAAGCCCGGCGACAGGGTCCTCGCCACCGACCCGTCGACCGGTGAGACGGCCCCGAAGCTCGTGGTCGCCGCCTTCTCGGGCGTCGGTTACGTCAGCCTCGTCCAGATCACCGTCGACACCGACGGCAAGAAGGGCCACGACACCGGGGTCATCCTCGCCACGGAACACCACCTGTTCTGGGACACGGTCGATCGCACCTGGGTCCGCGCCGACCATCTGACCCCGGCCGACCGCCTCCGCACCCCGTCCGGCGCCACCGTCCAGGTCGTCGGCACCAAGGTGGTGCCGTCCAACCCCGCCGTCTACGACCTCACCGTCGCCGGCACCCACACCTTCTACGTCCAAGCCGGATCCGCCCCCGTCCTCGTCCACAACTGCGGAGACAAGCCCTTCCGTGATCGACACGGGAATCTCACCGACGGTAGGTATACCGTGAACGATGCTGCGATGGCTCCGCATACGAGTGGATCGTTTGCAGGAAAGATGCTCCCGGACGGAAGTTTCTTGCCTGCGGGCAAGAGCCAGTTCCTGTTCCAGGTGGACGCGGCCGGAGAGGCCCTCAGAGCGGCGCGATTTGCAGACGCGAACGATCTCTGGGTCGGCAACAAGGCGAAGGTTTTCGTTGAGAATGGCCCTATCGGTGTTATCGGCAGGACGGGTGAACTCACGAATTGGATGACGGTAACGCGTTCTGGACGGACAATCCATGCCTGGCCATCGGGGGCGCCATGATGGCAACTATACGAATAGATGACCATCTGAGCAGCATCGTGGATTCTTCGTGGGACGAGTCGACCACTTTGCGCTTCACCTCATCGGTGATCTCGCGGTTTCCCGAAGCAGTCATTGCGTGGGACGAAGGCGATGAGGACTGGATACAGGTTCTGTGTCCAGAGACGATGTGTTATGTCCACATCAATAGGCCGTTTGTCATGGCCATACGCTGGGCGGCGGACGACCTGTCAGAGCTTGCTGGGAAGGATGTGGTGGTACTGCGTGTGGATTCCTGGGATGCAAGGTGCTTCTCTGCTGACGTGAATCTTCTACGTAGGGCTTTTCCGGGTTACATCCTTCCGGATGCCCTGCCTACTCGTACCGCGGAGGAATTTTCGGCTGAGGATCTGTGGTTTGCCACGGATTGATGCTGCCTGATCTTGCCCTGAGTCAGGGAGGTGCCTAGGATCTAGGCGTCTTGCGACTCGGGGTGGAGGCGGCGTGGAATACCGGCTCCTGGGTTCGGTTCGCGTCCGCGACGCGGACGGCCGGGAGGTCCCCCTCGTCCGTCCGAAGCACCGTCAGCTCCTCGTCACCCTGCTCGTGAGCGCCAACAGGGTCGTCCCGGCCGATCACCTCGTGGAGCATCTCTGGGACGGCACGGCGCCCCGCTCGGCACGGGGCAACCTCAAGACCTACGTCTCGGCGCTGCGCCGGCTGCTGTCGCCGGAGGACCCGGCGGCCGCGCCGATCGAGACGGTGGGAGACGGCTACCGCCTCGTCGTACGACCCGGCGAGCTCGACCTCCTGACGTTCCGGGACCTCGTACGGCAGGGCCGTGGCGCGCTGAAGGCGGGTGACGTACGGCAGGGGGAGGCCAGGCTCCGGCGGGCCCTTCTGCTGTGGCGTGACGATCCCTTGCAGGGCGTGCCGCTCACCCTCCTGATGAACGAGATCGCCGCGGGGCTGCGGGAGGAGCGGCTGGGGGTCTTCGAAGACTGGGCCGACGCCCGGCTCGATCTCGGCCTGCACGCGGAGGCGATCGGCCCGCTCCGGCAGTGCGTACGCGACCACCCCCTGCGTGAACGCCCGTGGGGCCAGCTGATGCTGGCCCTCGTGCGTGACGGCCGGCGGGCGGACGCGCTCGCCGCCTTCCACGAACTGAGAACCCGCCTGGTCGAGGAGCTGGGCGTGGAGCCGGGGCAACCCGTTCAGCGGCTCCACCAGCGGATCCTCGCCGGGGGACGCCGACCTCTTCCTCGACGCTGCCCGGGCCGCCCCGGGCGGGACCCGCGACGGCGGGGGACCGGCACCCCCGGTGGCGCCCTCGGCGGTGCCGAGGCAGCTTCCCGTCCGGCGCGCCGCACTTCGTCGGCCGGGAGCGGGAGCTGAGCCGCCTGGAGGCCTGGCTGAACCCTCCGGACGGGTCGCCGCCGACGCCGGTGGTGACGATCTGCGGCCCGCCGGGTGCGGGCAAGTCCGCCCTGGCGCTCCACGCGGCGCACCGGGCCGCGGCCCGTTTCCCCGACGGCCAGGTGTACGTCAACCTGCGCGGCGCGATGCCCGGCGTGCGACGACTGGACACGGGTGAGCTGATCGGCCGGCTTCTGCGGACGTTCGGCACGCCGGGGTCGGAGGTTCCCCCCGACGTGGACGAGGCCGCCTCGGCCCTGCGTACGATCCTCCATGGCAGGCGGGTGCTGCTCCTCCTCGACGACGCCTCCTCGATCGCGCAGGTCGGCCCCCTGCTGCCGATGACCTCCGGCTCGACCGTCCTGCTGACGTCCCGCGAGAACCTGGCGCCGGCCGCTCCCGCCTCGCACGTCGATCTCGGCCCCATGCCGCGGGACGAGGCGGTCGCCATGCTGGTGCGCCGGTTCCGGTCCGGCGGCGTCGGCTTCTCCCAGAAGGCCATCGAACGGCTCGCCGACCTCTGTGACGGGTTTCCTCTGGCTCTGCACGTCGCCGGCGCCCGGCTCGCGAGCCGCTCCGGCTGGTCGGCCGACATGCTCATCGAACGCCTGGAGGACGAGAGCAGCCGGCTGGACGAGCTGCGCACCGGGCAGGTCGGCGTGCGCAGCAGCATCGCGGTCAGCTACACGGCCCTGGCCGGCAGCGGGCAGACCCTCGACCGTGAGGCTGCACGGGCGTTCCGCCTGATCGGCCTGCTGCGCGTACCGGACCTGAGCCTGGAGGCGGTGGCCGCGCTGCTCGACGTGCCGCCACGGACGGCCGAACGAGTCGTCGAAAGGCTCTTCGACGCGCGGCTGGTCGAAACCCCGACTCCCGGCCGCTACACGTTGCACGACCTGATCAGGCTGTACGCGCAGGAGCGCGGGGTGGACACCGAACCGCCGGAGCGACGGGAGGCCGCGCTCCGCCGCGTGCTCGGCTTCTTCCTCGCCACCACGGGCGCGGCCGTACGGATGATCGACCCGCATCGCCTGCACGCCGGCGTGCCGGAGGTGCCGCAGACGCCCAAGGCGCTGCACGACCGGGAAGAGGCGACCCGCTGGCTGGAACGGGAGCGGCCGAGTCTGCTGACGATTCTCGGCCAGGCGTGGGACGGCGACGCGGCGACCGCTCACCTCGCGATTGCCCTCGCCCTCAACCTGCAGTGGCATCTGGCCGCGCAGGGGTACCGTCACGAGATGCTCTGGCTCGGCACGAGGTCGCTGGAGACCGCGCGCCGGCTCGCGGACCGTGTGAGCGAGGCACAGGCGCTGGCCATGGTGGCGATGGCGCACCGCCTGCTCAACCACGACGAGGAAGAACTCACGTGCCTCCATGAGCTGCTGGACCTGTGCAGGGAGCTCGGCGACCCTCTCGGAGAACTGCGCGCGCTCGGCAACCTCGCCAGTGCCTGCCTGTCGCTGGAGCGCCCGGAGGAGGCGCTGCGATATGCCGAGCGGCAGCTCGTGATCAGCCGGCAGGTCGAATCCCCCGTGGGCGAGCGGTACGCGCTGATGATGGTCGGCGAAGCCCATCTGCTGCTCGGATCACACGACGAGGCCGTCGCGACGCTGCGGCAGGCGCTGCGGCGCGCCCGGGAGGCGGGCGACGCGATGCACGAAGCGATGACGCTCCGGCGTCTCGGCGAGGCGCACCTCGAGGCCGGGGACGTCGTCGCCGCCCGCGCGCAACTCCTGGACGCGCTGGCGAGCTTCGACGCCTTCGCGCAGGGGCCGCAGGAGCGTTCGCAGGCCCTGGTCGCGCTGGCCCGGTCCTCCCGGATGCTCGGCGATCTCGACGAGGCGTCGAGGCACGTCGCGGAGGCGCTGCGGATCGCCAGGGAGAGCGGCGACCGGCACGACGAACGACGTGCCCTCCGGGAGCAGGCCGAGATCCACGGCCACGGCTGACCGTTTCCGGTCCACCCGCCCGCACGCCCGAAACCGTCGTCGGTGTCCCCATTGAATCTTCAATGAGTGCGAACTTTCTCGTCCGGATCCGCATCGAAGTCCCCGAAGGTCGCTACAAAACGGGGAGAAAGATGAAAGAGCACATGAAACACCTCCTGATTGCCGCATTGATCGGCGCGGGACTGGTCGCGGGGGCCAGCGTCGTCGTTCCGGACCACCACGTCCAGGCGATCGCCGACCTGTTCCCCGACCCGGTGGGCAGCTGCTGCTGACCGTCGCGAGTGACACGCTGTACGCCGAGCCGCCGCGCCGATAGGGCGCGGCGGCTCGGGGCCGAGTCCCGAGGCGGGCCGGCGGAACCTCCCTGTCCTGGCCGGCATGCCGAGAGCCTGAAACAGGCTTGTGTTCCCAATGTGTATCAATTACCTTGACTTGGTGGAATCGCGACTGTTAACGCTCACTACTAAAAGAGAGTGAATGCAGCGTGACGGCGGAAGTCCAGGCATGCAATCCAGGAGTTTCGGTATGGCGTTATTCCATCACGGCGGCATGCGCCCCACGGGTGTGCGCCGGCTCTCGGCGGTGATCGCCGCCGGGGTCATGATGGTCGCGGCGGTCCTGACCGCGCCTCGGCCGGCGGTGGCGGACACACCGTGGCTGAGCGTTTCGGACGACGGCTACGTGTCGATCAGCATCCCGGCGGCCTCCATCGAGGCCAACGTGGGCCAGGTGTCGGAGGTGATGGTCGAGGGGAACTTCGGCCCCTCCTTCGCGTGGGCGGAGTACGGCCTGACCCGCCGGGGCGACGTCTGGTGGGGAGCCCTCGGCCCACTCAAGCCGGGGCTGTACTCCTACCAGATCACGGGCGACGACACCAAGGTCCTCAAGGATCCGACGAACGCCACCAGCGTGGCGTCCAAGCCCTTGTGGAGCACCTTCATCGTCCCGGGTGACTCGGCGCGCCTGCTGGCGGATGCGCCTCAGGGGCAGGGCGGCAAGGTCGAGACCCTGACCTACCGGACCAAGAAGAAGGAGCGTTCGGCGCTGGTATGGACGCCGCCGCGGTACTCGGCCAAGGGTGCCAAGGCCTACCCGGTGCTGTTCCTGCGGTCAGGCGAAGGGCAGAGCGCAACCGACTGGCTCGATCTCGGCCGTGCCAAGCAGATCCTCGACAACCTGTCGATCCAGGGTGCCATGGAGCCGATGGTGGTCGTGATCAGCGACGGAGACGGGCCGGACGACGAGAAGGAGCTGAAGGACCTCCGGAAGGCGGCCGAGGACAAGTACCGCGTCCTCCGCGACCCGGCGCACCAGGCCATCGCCGGTGTCTCCGAGGGCGGGACGCGGGCGCTACGTGCGACTTTGGCCAACCCGGGTCAGTTCGCTTACGTCGGCTCGTTCTCGGGTCTTCTGACGGACGGCGTGGATCGGGCGAACGCCAAAGCCGTCAATCGCACCGTCACGCTGGTGCGTCTGTACACCGGGAACGTGACCGATCCCGCGTACAACGCGACCGTCCGCCTCACGAGGGCGCTGGACCGCGCCGGTGTCAGGTACGAGTTCGACGGGGTCAACCCCGACGCCGGGGCGAACTGGAACGCCTGGCAGGAGAACTTGATCGATTTCGTGCCACGGCTGTTCCGCACGGTGCCGGATCACGGTCCGAGCGCAGGGCACGGGCGGTTGAAGGGCGAGTTCAAGCCGCCGCTGCCCGGCACCAACCCGACGCCGTTCCTGACCGAGGACGGCTTCGTCACCTTCGAGACCACGACGGACTTCACGAACGCCAAGCACGTCACGCTCTGGGCCAACGTGGCTCCCGGAGGGAGCTGGCTGCGCATCCCGATGTCCCGTGAAGGCGACCGGTGGCGGGTGACCATGGGCCCGCTGGACCCGTGGTTCTACTACTACCAGGTGATCGTGGATCGGGTCGGGGTCAAGGACACGTCGAACCCGACGAAGGTGACCTCCGAGCCGACCTGGAGCACCTTCCTCATCCCGGGCGAGAGGTCGCGCCTGCTCTCGGACGTTCCCGCCGGTCAGGGCGGAAAGATCGAGAGCCTGACATACCGGAGCACCGTGGCGAACCAGGACCGGACCGCGTTGGTGTGGACCCCGCCCGGGTACGACGCCGGCCGCGCGGAGCCCTATCCGGTCCTCTACCTCCAGCACGGCAGCGGTCAGAGCTACACGGACTGGGTGGAGATGGGTCGCGCCAAGCAGATCCTCGACCACGAGTTCCTGGACGGGAAGCTGGTGCCGATGGTGGTCGTGATGGGCAACGGCAACGTGTCCGACTTCACCAAGGAACTGCTGGACAACATCGTTCCGGCGGCCCGCGCCCACTACAACGTCTCCGGCGACCCGTCGCGGCAGGCCCTCGCCGGCCTCTCGATGGGCGGTGTGCAGACGCTCGGGGTGCTCAAGGCGTACCCGGGGAGGTTCGCCTACGTCGCGGCGTTCTCGGCCTGGTTCGGCGACGGTGCCGGCGTCGACGTGGAGGCGGTCAACAGGGGGACCGCGATGCTGCGCCTGTACGTCGGCGACCAGACCGACTTCGTGCAGCCGTTCTTCATGGGGTCCCTGACCACGTTGAACGATCTCGGTATCCGCTACGAGTTCGACGGGGTCACCCCCGGACCGCACGGCTGGGACGTGTGGCAGAAGAACCTCATCGACCTGGCGCCGCGTCTGTTCAGACGCTGACCCGCGGTTTCTCACGGCGCAGTCGCCCGACGCAACGGGCGACTGCGCCGCGCCGTCCCCGTCATGCCCGAGGTCAGCGAGGCGTCAGCTGGGCGCGGTGGGCACGGTTGATCTCGATGAGCCGGTCGAGGGCGTCGCGGGCCTGCAGGAGCTCGTCGATGTGCCGGCTGATCCGTTCTCGCTCCTGGAGCAGCCGCTCGAACGCCTCGTCGGAGTTCCGCTCGTTCGGCGAGTCGACGCACGGCAGCACTTCGACGATCGTCCGGCTGGAGAGCCCGGCGGCGTACAGACACTGGATGAGCCGTACGCGCTCGACCTCGTCGTCGGTGTAGTGGCGCTGGCCGCTGGGGCTGCGCGTGCTGGTGAGCAGGCCCTGCTCCTCGTAGTAGCGCAGGGAGCGGACGCTCACCCCGGCCTGCGACGCCAACTCCCCGATCCGCATCGCGCCTCCTGTCGAAAATCTGCGCTCGAACGCTTGCATCTAACGTCAATGTCAGGTCTTAGCGTAGTCACCGTGTCCAGCCGGCGGACGCGTCCTTCCGCAGGAACCCCTGAAAGGCACTCAGGAATGACGACCCTTTTCGACCGCTACCAGCTCGGCGCGCTGACCCTGCCCAACCGTGTGGTGATGGCCCCGATGACCCGGGTCCGCGCGGCGGCGGGCGGCCTGGCGACACCGTCGATGGCGACCTACTACGCCCAGCGCGCCACCGCCGGGCTCATCGTGACCGAAGGGGTGCAGCCGAGCCTCGTCGGCCAGTCCAATCCGGGCACACCGGGGCTGTACACCGACGAGCAGGTCGCGTCGTGGCGGCAGGTCACCGACGCGGTCCATGCCAACGGCGGCCGCATCTTCGCCCAGATCATGCACGGGGGCCGCGTCTCCCACCCCGACACCACGGGGATGCAGCCGGTGGGCCCCTCGGCCGTCGCCGCCCCCGGGGAGGTGTTCACTCCGGCGGGGCCCAAGCCCGCACCCGTGCCGAGGGCGCTGGACACCGCCGAGGTGCCCGAGCACGCCCTGTCCTACGCGCAGGCCGCGCTCCGGGCCGTCGACGCCGGTTTCGACGGTGTCGAGCTGCACGGCGCGAACGGCTACCTCATCGCGCAGTTCCTGTCCAGCTCCGCCAACCTGCGCACCGACGCGTACGGCGGGTCGATCGCGAACCGGATCCGCTTCGCCGTGGAGGCGGTGTCGGCGACCGTCGAGGCGGTGGGAAGTGACCGGACCGGCATCCGGCTCTCGCCGGGCGCGGGCATCTGGGGCGCGGAGGAGACCGACGTCCCCGAACTGTACGGCGCGCTGCTCGCCGAACTGGCCCCCCTGAACCTGGCATACGTCCACCTGGAGGCCACCACCGACGAGGACGTGCTGGTCGAGCTGCGCAAGGCCTGGCCCGGCACGCTCATCGTCAACCCGGTCTTCCCGATGGGCCCACGGCAGACGGACAAGGCGGCCGCCGACCACTGGCTGGGGCTCGGCGCCGACCTGATCAGCTTCGGCCGCGCCTTCATCGCCAATCCCGACCTCGTGGAGCGGCTGCGCCAGGGGCTCCCCATCGCGCCGCACGACCAGTCCACCTGGTATCAGGGCGGCGATGACGGCTACATCACCTATCCCGCCTACCGCCACGCGGCCTGACCGCGTGCGGAAGCACGGCGAGCCGCCGCGCCGGGGTGGCGCGGCGGCTCAGCCTCGGCGCCCGATGTCCTGGTTTGGAGCTTCTGAGGGTGGGTCACCCCACCCCCAGAAGCGGTAGAGCGCGTTCTCCCGTAGCAATTCGAACGACAGGCGGATTCCGGTGATCCGCTCCATCAGGACGAAGGCATGGATGCGCCAGTCGTCCAGCGTCTGCTCCCCCGGCACGAGGCCTCTCTCGACGTCGGCATATCTCTCGTGCAGATTGAACAGGCCGTCGAGGTGTTTTTCGATAGGGGCCGTGTCGCCCCAGACGTCGCCGCCGTAGTCGAATGTGCACAGCGTGCGGCCCCCACGAGCGTAGTACAACCTGAATCGATAGAGGGTCTGACTGCCTATCAGGCAGATGGCCTCGCCGCCGGAGGAGAGTCGCTCAAGCGCCCGGAAAGCCCGATCGCCGCTGTACTCCAGCGCGAGGAACCAGGGCGGTTCCTCGGCCAACATCAGGTACCTTCCCAGCCTGCCCTCCTCAAGGTCGTCGTACGACTGTTTGACCAGATGGTGCAGACCACTCACGGTGACATCGACCACCTCGACATCGAGGGCGTCAATCACCTCGTCGGCCGAGGCCGCCCGGCACCATGTCATGCACAGCTCGCCGATATCAAGGGAGCGCTCGATGAGGTCCGCATAGTGAGCCTCGATGTCCGTGAGCAAGTCCCAGCCCTTCCCCGTTGATCTTCTGTCCCGTGCAATGATCTCGCGCCGAGCGGGTCGGAGGCCGTCACCGATGCTGCTTGACCGCGCGAGGACCAGTGGGCATATTCGCCGACATGTCTGATGGGACCGAGCCGAGATCCTCCCGGTCACGACTGTTGTGGATCGTGGGTCCGCTCGTCGTCGCCGTACTGGCTGCCGGAGCGTGGGGGCTGCCCCGGCTGCTGGCCGGGCCGCCCCAAGGACCTCTCCCGCCGCCGCCCGGCCCCTGGCCCACGACCGGGACGTTCGAGGTGAGCGTCGGCTCGGCGACCGAGGCTGAGAAGAAGGCCGTCCTCGCCGCGCTTGAGGCCCGCCCCGACGTACGCGAGGTCGAATATCAATCAGCCGAGCAGGAGTGGAAGGAGTACCAGGAGCACAGGAAGCTCACCTGGAGCACAAGCGACGACCCGCTCCACGAGTGGCAACGCGAAGACATGACCGACTCCATCGTCGGCGTCCTGCTCGACCGGTCGAAATCCCGTGAGTTCTCCCGCGCCATCCGTGCGCTACCTGGTGTGGACGGCGTCTATCCCCAGGGCGACGGATTCTGGTACGGCAAGGCCCACGTGTCGCTGCGCCTGTGTCTGCCCGAGCCCGGAGAGGGGGTCGGCTGCCGTGAACCTCTGACCAAGGCGCAGCAGGACGCGGTCGTCGAAGCGATCCGCGGCACGCCGGAGGTCGAGGCGTTCTACTTCGAGGATTCCGAGCACGCCACCAAGGACCTGCGGTCTCGCACCAGCAGCGATTTCACAGCCGAGGTGTCCTACTACCACCTGAAGCTCAAAGATCCCGACGACATCCCCTCCGTCATCGACCGCTTCCGAGGCATGCAAGGCCTCTGGCAGGCCCGGCCGGTCGAGCGCTGTCTGCTGGCTGAATGCTGACCGCGCCGGGCGCCGCGTTTCCTCAGGCGGCGCGGATTTGATTTCCGGCTGTCGGGATCACCTACGTATCCAGGGCTGAAGCGTTCTCGGAGGGCGAGATGGGCTGGTAGCCAGTGATGAGTCATCTGAGGGCACCCCGCTGAGCAGATAGAGATCGCGACCCCTGGTGATCGGTGGTGCCACTCGCCATCCGAGAAGAGCAGGGGGTACGCCTCGGAGGCGGCGGCGGCCCTCGCCGGGTGGTTGCGGGCGCGTGGCATCGCGCGGATCGAGGCGCACATCCACCCCGATCACCACGCGTCCATGACGGTGGCCCGCCGGATCGGCCTGCTGCCCACCGATCATGTCGAGGACGGCGAGCGCCTGTGGGCCTGGGAGCGGCCGGGCGGTGCACGGCGGGAGGCCGGAGCCTGAGGGCGCCGGTCTCCCGCCGGCCCGTGCGACGCCGCCTATTTCCTGGCGCCGGGCGGTCTCAGCGTCGCCACGACTCCCGCGTGGTCGGAGGGCCACAGTCCCGACGGCGTACGGTCAGCCGGCCGGTTGCCGACCAGGTCGACGCTCTTGACGCCGAACGCTTCGCGGAGCAGGACGAGGTCGATGCGGTGCGTCAGCGAGGAGACGGGATTGCGCAGGTCCGGCGCCTGACAGCAGGTGAAGCCCGGATCCCCCGGGTGCCTGCGCTTCCACGCGTCGGTGAAGCCCTGGTCGAGAAGGAACTGGTAGGTGGCGAACGTCGGATTGTTCGGATCGTCGGCGGTGGTGTTGAAGTCGCCGACGAGCACGATGGGCAGGCGCGTGTTCGCCGCCGTGGCCATGAGTTCCCGCGCCTGCGTCCGCTGGGTGGTGAACGGCGGTGTCGAGTCCAGATGGGTGGTGATGAAGCGGAACGTCCGGCCGCAGACGGTGGCGTCGACGGAGATCCAGCCGCGGATGTCGGTGATGGAGCCGACGGGTGTGGAGATCTTCGAGTTGGTCACGTAGGTCTGCACCTGCCGGTTGGAGAGCGTGATCCTCCTGGCCGTGTCCGCCCTGGCGATGACCACGTCGCGGTAGGTGAGGCGCACATCGAACCCGAGCGTGCTGGGCACCTCGATGTCTGAGCCGGGCATGATGGCCACCGTCTCGTAGTGCTGTCCCAGCCGGTCGAGCTCGGCCAGAAGGGCCTTGAGCTGGTCCGACTGCACGTTCTCCGCCGGCGGCGAGCCGGTGCGCACGATGTCGGCCTCCTGGAGGCCCACCAGGTCGGGCCGGTTGCGCGCGATCTCGCGGGCGACCGCGGCCGCACGTTCGGCGGGCTTGCTCGCCAGGATGTTCTGATACACGGTCGTGACCGCCGCGACGAACTGCGCCGGCGTCTGCGCGGCGATCAGTGGTGCGAAACTGCTACCCACATACATGTTCTGCGTCATGACGCGTATGTCGGGATTCTTGCACGGGTTCTGCGCCGGCTCGCCCTTACGGTTCTTCTCGTGTGAAGTCTGAGAGTTCTCTCTTCCCTGAAGGGACTGCGCCGCGTTCTGTGCCGTGTTCTGCCGGCCGTGGACGTTCTGCTCGTGTTGCTGTGTCGGTGAATTCCATACCCGTGAATCGGTCTGCTGGGTGTTCGAGGTAATCGTCCGTGAATCGACGAGCTGCCGGTTGTCCGGCAGCGTCCTCGACTGCGTCGTCACCTGCTGGACCGGCGACAGGACATGGGTGAAGTCGCGCAGCAGCTTCTGGTTCTGGTTCTGACTGCCGCGCTGCCGCTGCCGCTGGTCGTTCCTGTTCCTGTCCGTGCCGGGGTGCGGGGAGGAGAGGTGGACGGCGGCGTGACGGGGCAGGTCCCGCGCGGTCACGGGACTGGCGGCGCCGCTCACGGCGGCATTGGCGACGGCGCCGCCGGTCAGTAGGGCGCCGACCGCGGAAAGGGCGACAAGACTGATTCTTCTGGGCAATTCAGCTCCCCTGTGCGCGGGTTTCCCCGGGCATTTCCAGTTGATGGAGAATGTCCTGTTTGTGACCCGCCGTGAATCGTTGCGTGCCGCCTTGGTTTTCCTTGCCGCTCATGGTGTAAACGGCCTTCGCTTTTTCTTTCGACTATCTTTGATGCGCACGTAGTGTCCGCCGGAACGCCCGTCGCCGAGGCCCCCTTCTTGCGCGCTCGTTTCCTCCTGCTTTGATGGAAAGTCGAAGGCAATACGGGAGGCGGCAGTGGAGACGGCGGAGTGGTACCGGTACTTCGCGGAGCGCGAGGTCAGGGGGCGCAGCCCCATATACGACGCACTGGCCCTGGGGCAGGGCTCGAGCGTTCTCGGCTGGTGAGATGCTCGCACCGCTGGGACGGGCGGGTGGTTGAGGGCGCCCCGGTGCGGAGATGACAAACGCGACCCCTCATGATCGTCGGTGTCTAGCCAATCGATCAAGAACAGGGGCCGCGTTCGCGTGCCGATCATCCCCGATCGGCGTGCTCTGCCGCCACCTGGAGCGCGTCACCATCTCCGATCCGCTGTCCGACCTGCCCGCTCTAGCCGCGGTGCTGGATGCCGTACCCGACCCTCGCAGCCGGCGCGGGCGCCGCTACCCACTCGGCCCGCTGCTCGCGTTAGCCCTGAGAACGCTTCAGCCCTGCCTACGTATCGGTCCTGCCGGCGGCGAGAATCTCGCGCCACGGCTTCCCCTCGGAACGGGGTCCGCCGGCGAGGACATGTTCGGCCCGCTCGTGCATCTGCCGGCGGCCTTCGGGATCGCGTACAGAGTCGCAGGCGGAGATCCACCACCGGTGTACGAACGCGTTGAGCGCACCCAGGTCCAGACTGCCCCTGACCTCGCCGAGCACTGCCTTCAGCCCCGCGTCGAAGGCCTCACGGTCCTGAGGGGTGGTCAACGCGGAGCGTATGGCTCGCAGGTTCTTCTCCGGCAACGGCGTCTCGCCGGGCACGAAGTCGTGCGGCTGCGCTGTCATGGCCTGCTCCCTTCCTGCTCATAGAGAACTAGAGAGGAGGGATGACATCCTCCGCATTCCAGGGTTCAGAGTCCACCCAGGTCGCAGCTTCGGTAATGCGGAGCCGCCGCGCCGGGGTGGCGCGGCGGCTCGGGTCGGGGCCCTGTGGTGCGGGGCCCCGTGTTCCGCGCGGCCCTGTGGTTGAAGGGCCTGGTGGGTCCGCGGTCTCGTGGTTCGCGGGTCCATGGCGGAAGGCTCGGGCGGGCCGCCCGGCGCGGGCCGTGTCAGCCTGGGCCGGGCGACCGCATGCGTCAGGCCGGTACGGAGGCGACGCCGGGCTCCAGGAAGCGGGAGCCGGTGACCTCCTCGGAGATGCCCGTACGGTCGAGGTAGGGCGTGATGCCGCCGGTGTGGAACGGCCAGCCCGCGCCGAGGATCATGCACAGGTCGATGTCCTGCGGCGCCGCGACCACGCCCTCGTCGAGCATGAGCCTGATCTCCTGGGCGAGGGCCCGCAGCGCGCGCAGCCGCACCTCCTCGCCCGTCGACGGGGACGAGCCGCCCTCGAACAGCGCCCGCACCTCCGGGTCGATCTGGAAGTCCGGGCCGTACAGGCCCGGCTTGCCCGCGGCGACCAGCTTGGCGAGGTTCTCCGAGACGCCGAACCGGTCCGGGAACGCCGCGTGCATGGTCTCGGCGACGTGCAGCGCGACGGCCGGGCCGACGAGCTGGAGCAGCGCGAACGGCGTCATCGGCAGGCCGAGCGAGTCGAGCGCGTGGTCGCGACCTCCAGCGGGGTGCCCTCGTCGGCCGCCGCCGTGACCTCGCCCATGAACCGCGTCAGCAGCCGGTTGACGACGAACGCGGGCGCGTCCTTGACCAGCACGCACGACTTCTTCAGCGTCTTGCCGACCGCGAACGCCGTGGCCAGCGTCGCGTCGTCGGTGGCGGCGCCCCGGACGATCTCCAGCAGCGGCAGCACCGCGACCGGGTTGAAGAAGTGGAAGCCCACCACCCGCTCCGGGTGCCGCAGGCCGGCCGCCATGTCGGTGACCGACAGCGACGAGGTGTTGGTGGCGAGCACGCAGGTCTCGGAGACGACCTCCTCCACCTCGGCGAAGACCTTCTGCTTCACGCCGAGGTCCTCGAACACCGCCTCGATCACGAAGTCGGCGTCGGCGAAGGCGTCCTTGGTCAGCGAGCCCGTCACCAGGCCCTTCAGCCGGTTGGCCTGGTCGGCGGAGACGCGGCCCTTGCCCAGCAGCTTGTCGACCTCGGCGTGGACGTAGCCGACGCCCTTGTCCAGCCGGGCCTGGTCGAGGTCGGTCAGCACGACCGGGACCTCCAGGCGGCGGGCGAACAGCAGCGCGAGCTGCGAGGCCATCAGCCCGGCGCCCACCACGCCGACCTTGGTGACCGGGCGGGCCAGCGACCTGTCCGGCGCGCCGGCCGGGCGCTTGGCCCGGCGCTGCACCAGGTCGAAGGCGTACAAGCCGGCCCGCAGCTCGTCGCTCATGAGCAGGTCGGCCAGTGCCTCGTCCTCGGCGGCGAAGCCCTCGTCGCGCGACGCCGTACGGGCCAGGGCCATGAGGTCGAGCGCCCGGTACGGCGCGGGGGAGGCGCCCCGCAGCTTGAGGTCGACGAGGGTCCTGGCCTGGTCGATCACGGGGGACCAGTCGTCGGCGGTGTGGTCGGCCCGCTCGACGGTCACCTCGCCGCGCAGCACCTGGGCGGCCCACCGCAGCGACTCCTCGACGAAGTCGGCGGGCTCGAACATCGCGTCGGCGATCCCGAGCGCGTACGCGTCCCGGCCCTTGATCATGCGGTTCTGCGACAGCGGGTTCTCGATGACGAGCTTCAGCGCCTTCTCCGGCCCGATCAGGCGGGGGAGGAGCTGGGTGCCGCCCCATCCGGGAACCAGGCCGAGGAAGCACTCCGGCAGCGCGATCGCCGGGACGCCGGACGACACGGTGCGATACGTGCAGTGCAGCGCGATCTCCAGCCCGCCGCCCATCGCCGCGCCGTTGACGAACGCGAACGACGGCACGTCCAGCTCGCCGAGGCGGCGGAACACGTGGTGACCGAGCTGCCCGATGGCCAGCGCCTCCTCGCGGGAGGACACCGCCGCCGCGCCCTTGAGGTCGGCCCCGACGGCGAAGATGAACGGCTTGCCCACGACGCCGACGGCCGCGAGGTCGGAGCGCGCGGCGATCGCGTCGAGCGCGTCGTTCAGCGCGAGCAGGCCGTGCGGGCCGAAGGTGTTGGGCTTGGTGTGGTCGAGGCCGTTGTCCAGCGTGATCAGGGCCATCGTGCCCGCGCCGTACGGAAGCTCGACGTCGCGCACGAGCGCCTTGGCGACCACCTCGTCGGCGTTCTTGCCCTCCAGGAGGGCCTTCCAGGTGTCGAGGGTGCTCATGACAGGTTCTCCCAGATGACAGTGCCGCCCATGCCCATGCCGACGCACATCGTGGTGATCCCATAGCGGACGTCGGGCCGCTCGGCGAACTCGCGCGAGAGCTGGGTCATCAGCCGCACGCCCGACGAGGCGAGCGGGTGGCCGAACGCGATCGCGCCGCCGTACGGGTTGACGCGCGGGTCGTCGTCGGCGATGCCGAAGTGTTCCAGGAAGGCCAGCACCTGTACGGCGAACGCCTCGTTGATCTCGAACAGGCCGATGTCGTCGATGGACAGCCCGGCCAGGCGCAGCGCGCGCTCGGTGGAGGGGATCGGGCCGATGCCCATGACCTCGGGGTCCACCCCGGCGAAGGCGTAGGAGACCAGCCGCATGCGCGGGGTCAGGCCCAGCTCCCTGGCCACGTCCTCGGCGGCCACGATGCAGCCGGTCGCGCCGTCGTTGATGCCGGAGGCGTTGCCCGCCGTGACCCGCCCGTGCGCGCGGAACGGCGTCTTGAGCGTGCGCAGGCCCTCCAGCGTCGTGCCGGGGCGCGGCGCCTCGTCCACGGTGGCCAGGCCCCAGCCCTCGGCGGCCTTGCGGGCCGCCACGGGCACCAGGTCGCGCTGGATCTTGCCGTCGGCGTACGCCTTGGCGACCTTCTCCTGCGAGGCCACGGCGAAGGCGTCGGCGCGCTCCTTCGTGATGGACGGGTATCGGTCGTGCAGGTTCTCGGCGGTCATGCCCATGACCAGTGCCGAGCCGTCCACGAGCTGCTCCGACAGGAACCGGGGGTTGGGGTCCACCCCCTCGCCCATGGGGTGGCGGCCCATGTGCTCGACGCCGCCGGCGATGGCCACGTCGTACGCGCCGAAGGAGATGCTGCCCGCCACCGTGGTGACGGCGGTCATCGCGCCGGCGCACATGCGGTCGATGGCGTAACCGGGGACCGACTTCGGCAGGCCGGCGAGCACCGCCGCGGACCTGCCGATGGTCAGGCCCTGGTCGCCGATCTGGGTGGTGGCCGCGATGGCCACCTCGTCCACCCGCTCCGGGGGGAGGCCGGGGTTGCGCCGCATCAGCTCGCGGATGACGCGGACTACCAGGTCGTCGGCACGCGTCTCGGCGTACAGGCCCTTCGGGCCCGACTTGCCGAAAGGCGTCCGAACGCCGTCGACGAAGACGACTTCACGGGACGCAGGCACGGGTTCGCTCCTACTTGTCGGTAGCTTCCGGCTCCCTATGCTACTGGTCAGTAACCGGTCCTGGGATCGGTGGGGCCGCCGTGCCTGTGAATGATCGTTTACCGGCCGGAAACCAGACGGAATCAGCACATGTCGCCGGTGACGATCTCATTCGGGATGCAACCCCTCAAACCTCAAGAATCCCCCCTCTAACTCTCCTGAGCGGCTTTCTTGGGGCATTGCACTCGAAAAGGAACCAATGCGCTCTCCTGTGCGCGCCTGGACCAAGGCGCTCGCCGCGGCCGTCACGGCCGCGACCCTGTCCGCCCCCCTCCTCGCGGGACCCGCGCACGCCGCGCCGCCCGGCTCGGCCGGCGGGGACGGCACCTGGACCGTCGAACCCGTCGGCGGCGGCCACCGGGTCACGTTCCACCTGAACACGCCGCTGCCGGTCCGCGACGCCGTCCCCGAACTCGCCGCGGACGGCCGGTCGCTCGGCCCGGCCGAGGAGTCGCCCGACGGCATGACGCTGACCGTCGTCACCCCCGACCCCGCCGTGGCCACGGCGTCGTCGGTCGACGTGGCCTGGAACGGCGAGGTGCCCGAGGCCACCGCGGCGGCCGCCGGCAAGGCCGCCCCGGCGCCCGCCAAGACTCACGGCAAACCGGCTCCCGCGCCCGTCGATCCCGCCGCGCCCGGTCCGTACGCCGTGACCCACGACGAGTACGACCTGGGCGACACCGCCATCACGCTGGAGGGCCTCGGCGGCCGTCAGGCCGAGATCCGGGCGAAGGTCTACCTGCCGGACGGCGCCCGCGGCAGGCGCCCCTTGGTCGTCTTCCTGCACGGCCGCCACTCGGCCTGCTACAACCCGGCGGCCTGGACGACGTCCAACACCCAGTGGCCCTGCCCGGCGGGACAGCAGCCCATCGCCAGCTACCAGGGCTACGACGGCCCCGCCGACGTGCTCGCCAGCCACGGGTACGCCGTCGTGTCGGTCAGCGCCAACGGCGTCAACGCCGCCGACAACCCCTACAGCGAGGACCGGGGCGCGCTGGCCCGGGGCGAGGTCGTCATGCGGCACCTCGACCTGCTCGCCGACGCCGACAGGGGCGTGGGCGACGCGAAGCTGGTGAGCCTGTTCAAGGGCCGCCTCGACATGTCCGACGTCGGCCTGATGGGCCACTCGCGCGGCGGCGAGGGCGTCGTCAAGGCCGCGCTGATGAACGCGGGCCGGGCCAGGCCGTACGGGATCAGGGCGGTGCTGCCGCTCGCGCCGACGGACTTCGCGCGGGCGACCCTGCCCGGCACGCCGATGGCCGTCATCCTGCCGTACTGCGACGGGGACGTCTCCAACCAGCAGGGCCAGCACTTCTACGACGACTCCCGGTACGCCGCGGACGGCGACCCGGCCTTCCGCTCCTCGCTGATGGTCATGGGCGCCGACCACAACTTCTTCAACACCGAGTGGACCCCCGGCGTCGCGCACGCGCCCGCGTCCGACGACTGGTCGAACCGCAACGACCCGGTCTGCGGCGGCACCGCGCCGTCGCGACTGACCGCCGCCGAGCAGTACGCCGTCGGCACCGCGTACATCGCCGGGTTCTTCCGCCTGGTCCAGGGCGGCGAGCAGGGCCTGCTGCCGCTGTTCGACGGCAGCGGCGGCACCACCGCCTCCGCCGGGCGGCCGTCGTGCACGCCGTCGCCCAGGCGCCCGCGGGCAGGCGCCTCGACGTGGCCTCCTTCACGTCGCTCGCGCCGTCCACGCGGGTCTCCGGCGCGGCCACCGCGGTCGTCTGCGCCGGGATGCTCGGCCGCTCGCCGCAGAGCGGCCTGCCGTCCTGCGCCTCCACGCTGACCACCGCGCAGGCGCCGTCCTGGACGCCCGCGACGTACGCGAACAACGTCGCCTCGACCCCGGTGCTGCGGTTCTCCTGGAGCGACCCCACGGGCACGGTGACGGTGCCGCTGGACAAGCAGGTCCAGAACGTCTCCCGCTACGACGCGCTCACCTTCCGCGCGGCGAGGGACGAGACGGCGACCGGCGACGTGGACCTCGCGGTCGAGGTCGTCGACAAGCGGGGCGCCTCCCAGACGGTCAGGGTGTCCGAGGTGAGCGACGCGCTCACGGCCTTCCCCGGCACGGCCTCGCCGCTGCCCAAGACCTGGCTGCGCACGGTCCGCGTCCCGCTGAGCGCGCTCACCGGCGTCAAGCCGCAGCAGATCAGCGAGATCCGGATCTCGGGCGCGAGCCGGCAGGGCGCGGTCTACCTCGCCGATCTCGCGTTCACCACGATGGCCGCGGGTGAGGCCCGCACCGACACGCTGCCGCAGGTGTCGGTGGAGGGCGCCACGGTGGACGAGGGCGACGGGCCGGGCACGGCCACGATGACCGTGCGGCTGTCGGGCAGGAGCGCCGCGCCGGTGACGGTCCAGATCCAGACGATCGCGAGCGGGGCCGCCCCGGTGGTCGCCTCGGCGGCGCAGGAGGTCGTCGTCCCGGCCGGGGCCCTGGAGGCGTCCTTCCGGGTGCCGGTGAACGGCGACACCGCGGTGGCGTCCGCGCCGCAGTCCTACCAGGTGGTCGCCTCCGTGCCGGTCGGCGCGACGATCGGCGGCGGCTTCACCCGGCTCGTCGTGACCGACGACGACGCGGTCTGATCACGGGCGGCTCCCGGGGGCGCGACGGCCACGCCTCCGGGAGCCTCCGCGTAGTCTCACAGCGGTTCGAGGAACTCCAGGCGGTTGCCGACATTGTCGTGGGCGTAGAAGCGGCGGTGGCCGGGGAAGTGCGGATCCCAGGCGACCTCGACGCCGGCGGCCTCCAGGCGCGCGGCGAGGTCGTCGAGGCCGGTCACCAGGATGCCCGGGTGCGCCTTACGCGCGGGGCGGAAGTCCTCCTCCACGCCGAGGTGGATCTCCAGGGCGCCGGCCCGCACCCACAGGCCCCCGCGCGCGGCGAGCACGGAGGGCTTGCCGATCTCGGTCATCCCGAGCAGGCCCACGTAGAAGGCGCGGCAGTCGTCCTCCGCACCGGGCGGAACGGCGAGCTGGACGTGGTGCAGGCGGTAGCCGAAGGGGGACTCCACGTCCGCGCCATGGCCCCGCATGTCACACCTCTCCTTTGATCTCCAGCCGTTCGAGCGCCTTGGCCAGCGGGTGGACGGTCAGGCCGATCTGCCACTCCCGCGCGCCCAGTGCGCGCAGCCGCGCCGCCACGGTCTCCTCGCTGATCGGCGCGGGCGGCTCCCAGGTCAGCCTGCGTACGGCGTCGGGCTGGAGGAGGTTCTCCGTCGGCATGCGGTGCTCGTCGGCGAGCGCGGCGACGACGGCCCGCGCCGCCACGAGCCGCTTGGCGGCGGCCGGGTCCCGGTCGGCCCACCGGTTGGCCGGGGGAGGGCCGTCCCCGGGCCCCACGGGCTGCGGCAGCGCCGCCTCCGGCATCGTGCGGGCCCGGTTCACCGCCGCCAGCCAGTCGTTGAGGTGGCGGCGGGCGCTGCGGCCGACGAACGGCGTGATCTCGGTGAGGGACTTGGTCGTGCGCGGCTGGTCGAGGGCGGCCTGCACGATCGCCGAGTCGGGCAGCACGCGGCCCGGCGCGAGGTCGGCCTCCCGCGCGATCTCGTCGCGCAGCGTCCACAGCTCCCGCACCACGGCGAGCCCGCGCAGCGTGCGCACCCGGTGGATGCCCGAGGTGCGCCGCCACGGGTCGGTACGCGGGGGATGGGCGGGAGCGGCCAGGATCGACGCGAACTCCTCCAGCGCCCACTCCAGCTTGCCGGTGGCGGCCAGCTCGTCGTGCAGGACGTCGCGCAGCTCGACCAGCACCTCCACGTCGAGCGCCGCGTAGCGCAGCCAGTCCTCCGGCAGCGGGCGGGCCGACCAGTCGGCCGCGGAGTGCCCCTTCTCCAGCCGCAGGCCGAGGACGAGCTCGACCATGGTCCCCAGGCCGACCCGCTCGTAGCCGAGCAGCCGCCCGGCCAGCTCGGTGTCGAACAGCCGCCGCGGGCGGAAGCCGAGCTCGGCCAGGCACGGCAGGTCCTGGTTCGCGGCGTGCAGGACGACCTCGGCGTCGCGTACGGCCTCGTCCAGCGCGGACAGGTCGGGACACTTGATCGGGTCGATCAGCGCGGTGCCCGCACCCGCCCGGCGCAGCTGCACCAGGTAGGCGCGGCCGCTGTAGCGATATCCGGAGGCGCGCTCGGCGTCGACGGCCACCGGCCCGGTTCCACGGGCGAAGGCGTCCACGGCGACCGCGAGCGCGGCGGAGTCCTCGATGACGGGCGGGATTCCCTCGCGCGGCTCCAACAGTGGCTGGACTACGGGTTCTGTCACGGGCTAAGGAACTTTCGGATCATCACGGCGGGCGGGGCGCGGATGCAGTGTGGCGACGTCGGGCGGGAGCGGGGGGATGCCCGCGGCCAGGCACATGAGATCGCACCAGGCGGCCGCGTGCGGCGACAGGTCCTCGTTGAGCGGCGACCACGAGGCCCGCAGCTCGATCTCGGTGGTGACCGGGTCGTCCGCCTTGCCGCCGAACCCCTCCGAGACGGCGCGGGTGACCGTGCCGCCCACCGCGGCGTACCTCGCGCCGTGGGCGTCGAGCGCCTCGGTCAGCCAGCTCCAGGCCACCGGCCCCAGCAGCGGGTCGGTGGTCATCTCCGGCTCCATGTCGGCGCGTACGTAGGCGACGAGGCGGAACGGTCCCTCCCAGCCGCGCTGGCCCTCGGGGTCGAACAGCATGATCAGGCGGCCGACGGCGAGTTCGTCGTCGTCACGGTACACGGACGCCCCGACCGCACCGGAGTACGGCGCGAGCCGCTGGGGCGCCGGGATGTCCTCCAGCTCGATCTCCGGCCGTACCTCGGCGGGGCGCAGCGTCTCCAGCGCGCGCCGGAAGGCGGCGGGAGGCGCGGGCGGTTCACCGAGGGTCATGACGGAAGAGTAGGTCGGATTCGGGAGAGCGCGAAGCAGGGGGGTGGCTGTGGGGGGCATCGGAAGTCGTCAAACCGTCGCCGCCAGTCGAGCCGTCACCCGGCCGGCCGTCCGTGCCGGGGCCCGTCCGCGCGTGCGCTCCCGGCGGTCGCCGCGGCCGTCCGCGCGGTCTCGCCGCCCCGTCGCGCGCGCCGCGCTGCTGGGGCGGGCGGGGCGCGCGGCGTCGCTGCCGGCACAGTGCTCAGTGCGGCGTTCGGGGGAACTCCACATCGAAGTCATCGCTCCGGGGCCTCTCGTCGGATCCACGGTCGTGGCGGTCGCTCGGGACTGATCCGACGTTGGCACGTCCCGGCGACATTTCCCCGCATCGCACTCGGCGTGTCTCGAAAGTGGTATTGGAATCGATGCCGGATGGCCGATTGGCGAACACATTGCCGAGCTGTGAGATGACTCACAGGAGGGGATGGGGTTCACCTTACGCGATCAGCGGCCTTGCTCGCGTCGTTCTGGAGCCCCAGGTCATGGGTCCGGGCGCCGGGCGGCGCCGGGACATGGCAGGCTGGTGCCGTGAAACCCCAGCTCGCCGATTCCGTTTTCATTCGCGCGTGCCGGCGCGAGCCCGTTCCGCACACGCCGGTCTGGTACATGCGCCAGGCCGGGCGGTCGCTGCCCGAGTACCGCAGGGTGCGCGAGGGCGTCGAGATGCTCACCGCCTGCGCCACGCCCGACCTCGTGGTCGAGATCACCATGCAGCCGGTCCGCAGGTACGGCACGGACGCGGCGATCTTCTTCAGCGACATCGTGGTCCCGCTCAAGGCCGTCGGCGTCGACCTGGACATCAAGCCGGGCGTCGGCCCGGTCGTCGGGACCCCCATCCGCGACAAGGCGGGCATGGAGGTCCTGCGGCCCCTGGAGCCGGACGACGTCCTGTACGTGACGGAGGCGGTCGGCGCGCTCACCGGAGAGCTGGGCGGGACCCCGCTGATCGGCTTCGCCGGAGGGCCCTTCACGCTCGCGTCCTACCTGATCGAGGGCGGCCCCTCCAAGAACCACGACCGCACCAAGGCCATGATGTACGGCGAGCCGGAGCTGTGGCACGAGCTGATGGAGCGGCTCGGCGCGATCACGCTGGCCTTCCTGCGCGTCCAGGTGGCGGCGGGGGCCTCGGCCGTCCAGCTCTTCGACTCCTGGGTGGGCGCGGTCGCGCCGCAGGACTACCGCACCTACGTGCTGCCGCACACCAGCAAGATCTTCGCGGGCCTGGCGGACCTCGGCGTGCCGCGCATCCACTTCGGCGTCGGCACGGGCGAACTGCTCGGCCTCATGGGCGAGGCCGGCGCCGACGTGGTGGGCGTCGACTGGCGGGTGCCGCTCGACGAGGCCGCGCTGCGCGTGGGCGCGGGCAAGGCCCTGCAGGGCAACCTCGACCCGGCGATCCTGCTCGCGCCCTGGGAGGTCGTCGAGAGGCGGGCCAGGGACGTGCTCGAACGCGGCCGGGTGGCCGAGGGGCACGTGTTCAACCTCGGCCACGGCGTGCTTCCCTCGACCGACCCCGACCAGCTCGCCCGGCTCACCGGCTTCGTCCACGAGTCGTCGGCCCGCTGACGCTACCCCGGCGTGCGCTCGGATTCCCGGCCCTGGTCCTGGCTCTCGTCCCGGTTCTCGTCGTCCCGGTCCTCGTCCCGGTCCTCGCGGGGCGCCGGCTCCGGTGAGCCGAAGCGCGGCTGCCCGGCGGGGCCGTCCGTGGGCGCGGGACCCGCGGGGAAGCCGGGCCCGCGCCCGGGAGGAACCGGAGGAACGGAGCCGGGGGGAACGGCACCGGGAGGCACGGGACCGGCCGGCGGGGCGGCACGGCGGCGCATCCTGCGCATGACGACCCGGACGGCCAGCCACACCACCCCGGCCACGACGATCCAGGGCAGCAGCGCGCCCAGCACGGTCAGCGCCATCACGGTCGACGCGGTCAGGGTGTCCCACCCGGCGCGCAGCCCGGCGAGGAAGCCGGTCGCCTCCTCCTTCTTCGCGGCGCGGGCCGAGTGCTCCGGCGGGGGCACGAGGGTGAGCGTCACGGTGGCCATGCCGGTCTGCGCCTCCAGGGCCTTCTGCCTGGCCTGCAGCGACTCCAGATCGGCCTCGCGGCTGGAGATCTCCCGCTCGATCTCGAGGATCTCGCCGATCTTGTTCGCCTTCGACAGCAGCGTGCGGAACTGCCCGAGCGCGGCCTCGGCCGACTTCACCCGGCTGGCGACGTCGGCGACCTCCTCGGTGACGTCCTGCGCGTTCTGCCGCACAAACGTGCGTTTCCCGAGGTCGCGTCCGAGCTGGGCCAGCACGTCGGCGTAGCGCGCCGGGGGCACCTTGAACGCGATCATCGACTGGACGCCGCGCGAGACGGACTCGCTGCGTTCCTCGGCGACGTACCCGCCCGCGCCCGTCACGATCGCCTTCGCGCGGTCGGCCGCCGCGGTGACGTCCTTGGCCTCGACGGTGAGCTCGGCCTGGTAGATGATCGCGCGGTCGGCCGGTTCGATCCTGGTCTTCTCCTGCCCGCCGGTCGCGCCGCCCGTGGCTGGCGCCCGCTCCTCGCCCTGATCCATGGCCCCGGCGGTGGCGGCCTCCCCGGCCGGAGCCACGGGCGCGGCTGCGCTGCCGGCCGTGTCGCTGCTGGATTCGCCCGAGCCGCCGCACCCCGTCAACAGAAAGGCGACGGCCACCAGGGCCGCCGCGCCGTACCGGATTCGCCTCATGTCCTTTACATCGGTTCACCGATAGGGACAGTTCGGCGCCGGCGATCACGATGGCATCACGATGCCGCCGTGGTCGCCGGCGCCTCTGCAGAGCGTTTGGGGGGTGTGGGGCCCCGTGGGCCCGGCCGGGCCGGGCCGGACCCACGGGACGTCTTGGCTAGCCGCGCAGCTGCTCGATCAGCGCCTTGGCGTCGCGGATCAGCGCGTCGCTCGCGGCCTTGTCGGTCACCCGCTTGGCGTCGCCGGCGAAGCCGGTGAACCGCTCGAGGGCCTTGATCGCGTCGTCCTTCTTGCCCTTGTCGGCCTCCTTGGCCGCCTGGTCGAGCTGCGCGATCAGGACGTCGCCGTCCTCGGTCACCGTGCCGGCGCCGCGGAAGGAGGTGAGGAGGGCCTTCACGTCCCCGAAGGAGGTCGTGACGGTGAAGGTCGCCGTCTTCTTGGTGGTGTGCCCGGCCTTGTCCTTGGCGGTCACGACCAGCTCGTTCTCACCGAGCGGCAGCTTCCACAGGGGGAGCGCCTCGCCCGACTTGACCTGCAGGTCGCCGATGGCCGCCGTCACGCTCGCCACCCCGGACGTGGCGTCCGTGGCGGAGAAGACAGGCGTGATCGAGGTCGAGTCGCCGTGGTCGCCGGACTCGACGCCGCTCACGGTCAGCGCGGGCGCGGTCTTGTCGATCTTCACGGTGAGGGTGCCCTGCCCGACGTTGCCGCCGCTGTCGGTCGCGCGGTAGCGGACCTCCGTGGTGCCCTCGGTGCTGAACGTCACCGCGTTGTTGGCGCTCAGCCAGGTGGCGCCGCCGTTGGTCGAGTACTGCCGGCTCGACACCGTGCCGTTGTCGGTCGCGGTGACCGTCATCGTCACGTTGCCGGTGTACCAGCCGTTCTCACCGTTCGGCTGGGCCGGGTTGAGGGTGGCCGTCACGGTCGGCGGGGTCTTGTCGGCCACGCCGTCGCCCACGAAGGTGAACGCGTCCACGTCCACGCCGCCCGTCGAGGTGACGTACAGCTTGCCGCTGCCCTTGGGGGCGTTCGGCAGCGCGGTGGTCACCGTCTGCCAGCCGGAGCCGGCCGGGATCGCGACGGTCGCGAACGGGGCCGCGGTCGGCGAGTTCCAGCGCAGCGACAGGGTGCCCGCGCCGGTGGCCACGGTCTTCACCGAGGTGATGCCGGAGAAGTTCACCGGGTCGTAGCCGATGTAGTCGCCCGCGTCGAACGAGGTGACCTTGTTGAGGCCGGACGCCGTCTCGTCCTGGGTCTTGGTGACACCCTTGCTGTCGTCCCCGTGCTCGGCCTGCATGAGCTTCGGGTTGAGGATCAGCGTGGCGTCGCTGCTCGCGCCGGGGATGCCGTTGGCGCCGTTGTCGCGGTAGCTGACCACGACCACGCCGAAGATGTTCTCGGTCACGCCGTGCTCGGGCGCGTCGGCCGGGGTCGCCCAGGTGACGGTGCAGCCGGTGCCCGTGGTGATCGGGTGGGCGTGCGTGTCGTGGCCGAGGCCGAAGGTCCACTGGACGCGGCTGCAGGTCGGGTTGTCGCCGTCCTCCTGGTCGCTCACCGCGACCTTGAACGGAACCGCGTTGCCCCAGTCGATGAAGCCGCCGTCGCCGGGGGTCTCGATGCTGACCTTGGGCGCGGTGTTGCCGACGGTGATCTCGATCGTGGCGAGGCCGAACCTGCCGCCCGCGTCGGTGACGCGGAGCCGGGCGGTGTACTGCCCGAGCTTGTCGTAGGTGTGGGTCGCCGTCACGCCCTTGGCGTCGAAGGAGCCGTTGCCGTCGAAGTCCCACTCGTAGGTGAGGTCGCCCGCCTCGGAGTCGGAGGACTTGGCGCCGCTGAACTGGACGGTGAGCGGCGTGCTGCTGCCCGACGTCCTGTCAACGGTGATCTTCGCCTGCGGGGCCTTGTTGCCGGGCGAGTAGTCGATGCGGTACAGGCCCGCGTCGGGGTTGGCCCGGAAGAAGCCGTCGCCGTACTCGAGCACGTACAGCGCCCCGTCGGGGCCGAACTCGAGGTCCATCGGGTTGTCCGTGATGGGCATCGCCATCTTGGTCAGCTCGGCGTTCGGCAGGAAGTGCTCGATCTTGGTGACCGGGCCGTCGGAGCCGGACACGGTGAACGCCGCCAGGTAGTCCTGGGAGAACTCGCCGAAGAAGAACTTGTTGTCCCAGTATGCGGGGAACTTCGTCGTCGAGGGGTTGTCCGCGTCGTAGTGGTAGACCGGGCCGCCCATCGGGGCCTGGCCGTTCTGCACCGGGTCGAACTCGGTCAGCCCGGACCACTCCGCCGGCTGGTCGCTCGCGCGGTCGCCGTAGTACAGGTCGGCCGGGGTCGCGGGCGGCAGCTTCTCCAGGCCGGTGTTCCACCGCGAGGTGTTGGTCGGGCCGCCGGCGCAGTCGAACCACTCACGGGGCTTGGAGTTCGCGTAGTCCCAGTTGTTGTAGTTGAAGTTGTCACCCGTGCAGTACGGCCAGCCGCCGTTCATCGGCTTGTTCAGCGGGGTGACGTTCCACTCGACGAGACCCATCGGGCCGCGGTTGGGGTCGGCGGCGCCGGCGTCCGGTCCGTAGTCGCCCCACGACAGCGTCCCGGTCTTCCCGTCGACGTCCATGCGGAACGGGTTCCGCACGCCCATCACGAAGATCTCGGGCCGGGTCTTGGCGGTGCCCTTGGGGAACAGGTTGCCGTCGGGAACGGTGTAGGAGCCGTCCTCCGCCACCTTGATCCGCAGGATCTTGCCGCGGAGGTCGTTGGTGTTGCCCGCGCCGCGGCGGTCGTCGAAGCCCGGGTTCATGCCGGGAGCGTCGTTGTTGGGCGCCATGCCGTTTGCACCGGGGGTGCTGGCCGGGGTGTTGTCGCCGGTGGCCAGGTAGAGGTTGCCCTCGTCGTCCCAGTCGAAGTCGCCCGCGACGTGGCAGCACTGCCCGCGGTTGGTCTCGATCTTGATGATGACCTGCTCGGTCGACAGGTCGAGCTTGTCGCCGTCCCACTTGAACCGGGAGAGCTGGTTGTAGCCCTTCCACTGGTTCCAGTAGGACTCGTCGGCGCCGGCGGGCAGGGAGTTGGGCGCCGAGCCGGCCGGAGTCGTCTCCGGGTACGGTCCGGTCATCTTCCTGGGCGCGTAGTAGACGTAGACCCACTTGTTGTGCGCGAAGTCGGGGTCGAGCCCGATCGTCTGCAGGCCGTCTTCCGAGTTGTTGTAGACGTCGATCGTGTTGATGACCTTGGTGACACCGGTGGCGGGGTCGGTCATCCGGATGTCGCCGTTGCGGGCGGTGTGCAGCACCCGGCTGTCCGGCAGGATCGCCATGTCGATCGGCTCGCCGACGTCCTTGGTGAGGGTGACCTTCTCGTAGTTCTCCCAGTGCAGCGCGTCGTCGTGCGCCTGGGCCGGTGCGGCGGTGAGCGCCGCCGTGAACGGGAGCGTCAACGCGGCGGCGAGACCGCCGACCAGAATGCGAGTACGCTTCAAATCTGCTGCGCCTCTTCTTTTCAGGGGGGTGGCAGGGTAAGGCGGGCCGCCGCGTGCCTGTGGAAGGGTCGAACGCGTGGCGGTCCGCCATAGTCAGATGACTGGCCGAGATGCTCGGGTGGGCCTCTGCCTCAGCCGCGGAGCTTGGCGATGTTGTTGTAGCTCAGTTCCGCGTACTGCAGCGACTGCGCCGGGTTGGCCGTGCCGCCGGGGGCGTTGTCCTGCTCGTACATCGGGTTGTGGTAGCCCTTGGCGCCCATCTCGGAGAAGAAGCTCTTGTAGTCGATGTCGCCGGTGCCGAACGGAACCATGTCGTAGCCGTTGGAGGTGCCGGTGTTGATCTTGCCGTCCTTGGCGTGGAACAGCGGGAACCGCATCGTCTGGGCCTGCACGACGCCGAGCGGGTTGAAGACCTGCGTCTGGGTGGAGCCGTCGGGCGCGGTGTAGGTCTTGTACTTGTACTGGGCCACGTGCGCCCAGAAGATGTCCATCTCCAGCCAGACCTTGCCCGGGTCGGTCTGCGTGAGGAAGTACTCGAGGCGGCGGATGCCGGAGGAGCGGGTGGGCCGGCCCTGCGCGTCGAGCGGGCCGCTGTCGAGCAGGAAGCTGTAGGCCACGTCGTGGTTGTGGGTGTACAGCTTGAGGCCCGCGGCGGTGGCGAGCTCGCCGAGCGTGTTCCACTTCTCGGCGGCCACGTCCCAGTCGGCCTTGTACGCGCTGCCGGTCGGGTCGCTGCCGGTGCCGACGTGGCCCATGCCGAGGATGTTGGCGATCTCCAGGTGGAGCTTGAAGCGGTCGAGGTCGGCCTGGCTCAGCGGCCAGGAGCCGGGGATGAAGCCGTGGTTGCCCTCGGCCTCCAGGCCGTTGTCGTCCAGCCAGGTGCGCAGCAGGCGGGCGCCCTCGACGCTCTCCAGGCTGGCGCCGCCCTCGGCGTTGCGGTGCTGGGCGTAGCCGGCGAACTCCACCTGCTTGTAGCCGATGCGGCTGAGCTCCTGCAGCACGGCGCGGAAGCCGGAAGGAAGGTTGCTGGACAGCGGGTCGCGGGTGATGGCGTCGCGGACCGTGTACAGGATGATGCCCCGCTTGCCGGGCGGCACGAGCACGCCGTTGCCGCCGCGGTCGCCGCCCGCGCGGCCGACTTGAGCGGACCGGCCGCGGCCACGGCGGCGACCGCCGCCATGCCGGTCGTGGCCGCGAGGAACTGGCGGCGGTTGAGCCCCAGCCTGCGTCCGAGGTTGCCGGCCGTCTCCATCTCTTCTTCGTACGCACTCATCGTCTTGCTAACTCCATCTGCGTGAAGAACCTTGATCCCCCCCGATGACGCGGCCGAGCGCCGCTGGTGACTCCTCAGGAGCGGACGGGACGGTCAGGTGTGACGGCCGTCGCCGTGGCGGAAAACCACTGGATGTCCTGCCATGGGCACCGCCGTTCGTCTCACTCCGACCCCTCATGACTGTGCGGAGCACTTGGCGAGCAAGTTACGCCACTTTTACCTAACGTGGAAGAAGTTTTTTCATGATCTTTTGAACTTTCTCCATCTAGAGGACAAAGTTCGAGGATCCGTGATTGCTCGGAGGGGCGGCGGCGGCTGCGAGCGTCCGCGCCTATCGGGTCGACGCGCCGGCGGCCGAGAGCGCGCAAAGTGTTCCCGTGCAGGTGGGTGAACTTTCTGTAGCTCACAGGAAACTTTTGCTTGTCAGTGACGAAAGATCCCTCTTACTATCCGAATGTTCCGGGGTCATCCTTCATACCCGAGTTGACGGGAGAGTTACAGTGCCCATCGGTGTCTGGCTGGTCGGCGCTCGGGGGTCCGTCGCGACCACGGCGGTGGTCGGAGCGGCGGCGGTTCGCGCGGGTGCGGCCCCGCCCACCGGCTGCGTCATCGAGGCCGCGGGCTTCCCAGGGGACTTCACCCCCCTGGGTGACCTGGTGTTCGGCGGTCACGACGTGGTCGCGACCCCGCTGCGCAAGAGAGCCGAGCTGCTCGCCCAGGCGGGCGTGCTCCCTCCCGTCCTGACGACCCTGCTCGCCGCGGATCTCGACGCCGCCGAGGCCGAGATCAGGCACGGCTACGTCCCCGGCGAGGAGAGCCAGGCGGAGGCCGCGCGGCGGCTCGCCGGCGACATCGCGGACTTCCGGGAGCGGCACGGCCTGTCCCGCGTCGTCGTGGTGGACGTGTCGTCGACCGAGCCTCCCGCCGAGGTGCCGTACGCCACGCTCGCCGACCTAGAGGAGGCGCTGGCGTCAGGGCAGGACGTGCTGCCTCCGAGCTCCCTGTACGCCTACGCGGCCTTCACGGCCGGCTGCGGCTACGTCGCGTTCACCCCCTCCGCCGGCCCGACGCCGCCCGCCCTGGACGAGCTGGCGCGGCGCGGCGGCCTGCCGTACGCGGGACGCGACGGCAAGACCGGGGAGACGCTGGTCAAGAGCGCGCTCGCGCCGATGTTCGCCGGCCGCGCGCTGCGGGTCCGCTCGTGGTCGGGGCTCAACCTCCTCGGCGGCGGCGACGGCGCCACGCTGGCCGACCCCGCCGCACGAGAGAGCAAGTCGGCGAGCAAGGCGCGGGCCGTGCCCGCGATCGTGGGCGAGGACGTCGAGGGCCTGACGCACATCGACTACGTGGCCGACCTCGGCGAGTGGAAGACCGCCTGGGACCACATCACGTTCGAGGGGTTCCTCGGCGTCCGGATGACCATGCAGTTCACCTGGCAGGGCTGCGACTCGGCGCTGGCCGCCCCGCTCGTCCTCGACCTCGTACGGCTCGTCGCGCGGGCGCACGAGACCGGGCACAGCGGCGTGCTCCCCGAGCTCGGCTACTTCTTCAAGGACCCGCTGGGCGGCGCCGGGCACGACCTGCCCACCCAGTACGCCCGGCTGGTGGCGTTCGCGCAGGCCCTGTCGGAGGCGCGGCCGTGAGGGCCTGGCTGGAGCTGGTCCGCGCGCCCGCCGCGCTGTCGGTTCCCGGGGACACGCTCGCCGGTGCTGCGGCGGCCGGGCGATCGGCCCGGCCCGGCCTCGCCGCCGCGTCGGTGCTGCTCTACTGGGCCGGTATGGCGCTCAACGACTGGTCCGACCGGAAGATCGACGCGAAGGAGCGGCCGGAACGGCCCATCCCCTCCGGCCGGATCAGCCCGGAAGGCGCCCTCGGCCTCGCCGCCGCGCTGACCGGCGCCGGCGTGGCGACCGCCGCGGTCTTCGGCGGACGGCGCGGGTTCGCGCTCGCGGGCCTGCTCGCCGGCGCCGCCTGGGCCTACGACCTGCGTCTCAAGCACACGGCGGCGGGCCCGGCCGCGATGGCGGCCTGCCGCGTGCTCGACGTCCTGCTCGGGGGCGGGCCCGCACACGCGGGCGGCCGCCCCCATGGCGCTGGCCGTCGGCGCCCACACCTACGGGATCACCCTGCTCGGCCGCGCCGAGGTGGACGGCGCCCACCCCCGCGACCGTCACCCCAGGCGCTGGCCGCGACCGGCGC
>NZ_MWJN01000046.1:0-67748 GCF_002027145.1 Microbispora sp. GKU 823
GCCGCGCCGCCCGAGTCGCCCGGGCGGCCGGAGCCCGCCGTGCCGTTCGAGTATCCCCGGCCCTTCGAGTTCCCCCGGTCGCCGGAGTACCCAAGGCCGTCGGAGCACCCCAGGCCGCCGGAATCCGCGGTGCCGCCCGCCTCCGCCGTACGGCCGGCCGCGGAACCCGGATTGCTGTCGGCGGCCATGCTGGCCCGCGCGGCGACGGCGCTGGACGCCGCGACCGTGAGCGCGGGACTGGACGCGGCGCTGGCCGCGCACGGCGTCGTGTGGACGTGGGAGCGGCTCGTGCTGCCGGTGTTCGCGGCCGTCACGCGCAGGCAGCAGGACACCGGCACCGGGATCGACGTCGAGCACCTGTTCTCCGACCGGCTCCAGGCCGCGCTGGCGCGGTTCTCCGCGCGTGCGCCCTCGCCCGTGCATCCCCGTCCCGTCCTGCTGGCCGGTGCGGAGGAGGAGCAGCACGCGCTGCCGATCCACGCGCTGGCCGCCGCGCTCGGCACGCTCGGGGTGGAGGCCCGCGTGCTCGGGGCCCGGACGCCGTACGCCGCGCTGTCGGATGCCATGCGCCGCCTCGGCCCCGCTGCCGTGTTCGTGTGGTCGCAGATCAGGGAGACGGGCGACCCCGCCCCGCTGGCCGCTCTGCCGAGGCTCCGCCCCGCCTGCCGCATCGTGGTCGGCGGTCTCGGATGGTGGGACGACCTGCCTACGCACGTCGTCCGGGTGAACACGTTTCGTGACGCCATCTCGGCGGTAATGACCACTCTGCGGTGAATTCGCCGTCTTTAATGCATTTTTGATCCGGCGTTCGGCCCCCATGGTTGCCCGCCTCGAACACGGGCGGCTATGAATAGGTTTTGAATAAGTTTCTGTCCAAGGGGGGCCGATGGAGGAGACCCTGGAGTTCCGCCTCGCCGCAGGGGACACGGGAGCGCTGGGGGAGTGCTACCGGGTGCACTCCCCGGCCGTACGCTCCTACCTGCGCAAACTCGTGCCGCCCCAGGACGTGGAGGACGTCCTGCAGGTCGTCTTCACCGAGGTGTGGCGCTTCCGGCACCGCTTCGACCCGGGCCGCAGCCTGACGGCCTGGCTGTTCGGCATCGCCCGCAACCGGGCGGTGGACCACCTGAGGGCGCGTACCCCGGCGACGGTCCCGCTGGAGGCGGTTCCCGACCCGGCGGGGCGCGACGGCCGGCTGGACGGCGAGGAGTTCGCCGACCGCGACCGGATCAGGCGCGCGCTGGCCGCGCTGCCGCAGGTGCAGCGCCAGGCGATCGAGCTGGCCTACTACGGGGACCTGACCCAGCGGGAGATCGCCGAGCACCTGCGGGTCCCGCTCGGCACGATCAAGGCGCGTACGGCACGCGGCCTGCACCGCCTGTCCACGCTGCTGCGGCCGGCGGCCTGATCATGGAGCCCGCGGAAGGGATCAGGCCCAGGGTCGCCGTGTCGAGCTGCCTGCTCGGCGCTCCCGTACGGTTCAACGGCGGCCACAGCCGTGACCGGTTCCTGACCGCGGAGCTCGCGGAGCACGTGGACTGGGTGCCGGTCTGCCCCGAGATCGAGATCGGCCTCGGCGCCCCGCGCGAGACGCTCCGCCTGCAGCGCTCCCCGGACGGGCCCCGGCTCGTCACGCGCCGGACGCACGAGGATCTGACCGCCCCGATGACCGCGCTCGCCGCCGAGCGTGCCGCCGGTCTGGCGGACGTCGACGGATACGTGTTCAAGTCGCGGAGCCCGAGCTGCGGGCTGCACGGAATTCCCGTGTACGCCGAGTCCGGCGCCGCGGCCGACCGCCGAGGCAGGGGAATCTTCGCCGCCGCCGTCACCGCCGCCCGCCCCGAACTGGCCGTCGAGGACGAGGGCCGGCTGCACGACGCCGTGCTGCGGGAGGCGTTCGTCGAGCGGATCTTCGCCTCGGCCCGCCTGCGGGCCCTGCTGGCCGGCGAATGGCGCCCCCGCGACCTGGTCGCCTTCCACGCCCGGCACAAGATGCAGATCCTCGCCCACGCGCCCGCGGCGTACCGGGAGATCGGGCGGCTCGTGGCCGCGGCGGGCGAGCGTCCACGGGAGGCGCTGGCCCGGGAGTACGGCCGGGTGTTCCTGGCGGCCCTCGCCACCAGGGCCACGGTCGGGCGTCACGTCAACGTCCTGCAGCACTGCCTCGGCATGATCGGCCGGGACCTCGACCCGGTCCGCCGGGCCGACCTGGCCGAGGTGATCGCGTCGTACCGGGCCCGCGAGGTCGCCCTCGCGGTGCCGCTCGCCCTGCTCCGGCACCACGCGAGGGGCGCGGCGGCCCAGTACGTCCACGTCGTCCAGGCGCGGTACGTCCGCGACCAGACCTACCTGTCCCCGTATCCCGACGCGCTGCGCCTGCGCAACCACATCCCCGCATGAGCGCGGGCCGGCGGGAAGGAAGAAGACCCATGAGACGCACATCGAAGAAGACGCTGCTGCGCACGGCCCTCGCCGTGACGGCCGCCGCCGCGGTCGGCGGCCTGTCCACCGACCGGCACAACCCGAAAGCACGGCACAACCAAGGCCTGAGGTCAGCCGATCGCGCGGCGGAAGCGCTCGCCGAGCCCGGCCAGCCGTTCGACCGGCTCGTTGGCGAACACGAGCCGCAGGTAGTGCGCCCCCGAAGGGCCCCAGCCGTCCATGGGCGTGGCGGCGACCTTCCCCCGGTCGAACAGCAGCCGGGACAGCTCGGCGGGCGTCAGCCCGAGCGGGCGGGTGTCGACCAGGGCGGACCAGCCGCCGTGCGGCGGGACGACCGGATAGCCGGCCAGTTCGCGGAGGACGGCATCGCGGCGGCGGGCCCACACCGCGGTGGCCGCCGCCACGTCCGCCTCGGCGTCCGGCGCGTCCAGGGCGGCCGCCACCGCCTCCTGGGCGATCCCCACCTGGCAGACGACGTTGGTGAGGCCGACCAGGCGGATGTCGGCGAGGACGGCGGCCGGCCCCACCACCCAGCCGACCCGCCAGCCGATGAGCCGCAGCTCCTTCGACGCCGAGCCGACGGTGATCGTGCGGCCGGCCAGTTCGTCGCGGGCGGCGGGATGGCTCGGAGCCCGGCCGTCGAAGCGGATGCGCTCCATCGCGGCGTCGTAGATCAACCAGGCGTCGTGCCGCTCGCACGCGGCGGCGAGCGCCGCCCAGTGGCGGTCGTCGAGCACGAGACCGGTCGGCATGAGCGGGCTCATCATCAGCACCGCGGCGGTCCGCCCGGTGACCGCCGCGGCCAGCTCCTCCGGGTCGAGCGTCCACCCCTCGGCCGTGGCCCCGGCGGGCACGAAACGGGGGACGCCGCCCGCCAGCCGCACCCGGTTGACCAGCCCCGCGTACACCGGGTCGCACAGCACGACCTCTTGACCCGGCTCGACGGTGGCGAGCAGCGTGTTCAGCACGCCGTTGAGCCCGCCCGCGACGCTGACGCACTCGGTGTCCGGGTCGTACGCGCGCCCGGCCAGGCGGCCCACGTGCGCGGCGGCGGCCGTACGCAGGGAGCGGCGGCCCTGGAACGGCAGATAGCTGTTGGCCGCGTCGTCGTCGAGTGCGGCCCGGGTCGCCTCGATCGCGACGGCAGGCGGCCGGAGATCGGTGTCCAGGTTCTCCAGCCGCAGCAACTCCGGATCGTCCGCCGCGTCGGCGGCGTCGCCGACGGCGTCGACCCCGATGCCGGGGATGTCGCGGAGCCGGGACACGGTCATGGTAACTCCGTTCGCTCAACTGGTATCTCCGTACCACTATGCTGATACGTGTGAACATGGCGCAAGTGGTCGGCGACAACGTCCACCGGCTGCGGAACGCGGCCGGCATCTCCCTGGCGGACCTCGCGGCGGCGGGCGGGATCAGCAAGACGACCCTGCACGGCATCGAGCAGGGCGCGGGCAACCCCACCCTCGGCACGCTGTGGGCCCTCGCCACCGCGCTCAAGGTCTCACTGGGGGAGCTGATCGAACCGCCGGCTCCCGTCGTGGAGGTCGTGCGCGCGGACGACGAGCGGCCCGCCGTGACCGGCGACGCCGTGGGCGCCCGCCTGCTGCACCGCATCCGGCTGCGCGGCACCGTGGAGGTCTACGCGATCGAGGTGGCCGCGAACGGGCAGGAGTCGCAGGCCCACCTGCCCGGGGTCGAGGAGTGCCTGGTCCTCACGGGCGGCCGGATCACGGCCGGGCCCGCCGACGCGCCGGTGGACCTGTCGGAGGGCGACTCGCTGCGGTTCGAGGCCTCCCGGCCCCACGTCTACCGGGGCCACGACGAGCGCAACCGGGCCGTGCTGCTCATGCTCCACCCCGATCCGCCCGGCACCTGAGCCCGCCACCCCCGCCACAGGGCCGGCGCGGGGCCACGTCCGCCAGGAGTGCCCGGGGATCGGCGGCGACGGCCCGGTGCAGGGACGCCTATAGCCTTGGGATGGCCGCGTTCCCCAGGCGGCGTGTTGTGAGGTGGCATGGTCCCGTCCCTGTTCGACCGGCTGGTCGCCGGCGATCACGTGTGCAACGTCTACGACGACGAGGAGCAGCGGCTCGCCGCCGTCGCCCGTTTCGTCCGCGCCGGCGTCGGCGGCGGCAACAGGGTCGTCCACTTCTCGGTCGGCTCCCCGGAGCAGGTCGTGGACGAGCTCGTGGCCCAGGGGGTCGATGCCCGGGCGCTGTGCGAAACCGGCGCATTGCACGTGTACGCCGCGGGGAACACGTACCTGGCGTCGGGCTCCTTCGACCCGGAGGCGGCGGTCGACGGCTGGCGGCGGGCGCTCGCGGAGGCCCTCGACGCGGGCTACGCCGGCCTGTGGGCGCTGGGCGACATGGCCTGGGCGGCCTCGGATATCTCCGGCGCCGAGCGCCTCCACCGGTACGAGGCCGAGGTCAACCGGGTCTTCTCCGGCGGCCGCGCTCTCGCCATGTGCCTGTACGACCGGCGGACGATGCCGCCGGAGGCGCTCGACCGGATCTCCGCCGCCCACCCCTCCCGGCTCGGACCCGGGCCGGACGAGAGCTGGGTCCCGCTGTTGCGCATGCGGCGGACGGCCGTTCCACCCGGCCTCGCGCTCGCCGGCGAGGTCGACGCATCCAACCGGGAGGCGCTGGCCGCGACGCTCGCCGGACTGCGGGAGGACCTGCCGGACGCGCCCGGACCGCTGACCGTCGACCTGTCGGGGCTGCGCTTCGCCGACGCGGGGGTCGCACGGCTGCTGATCGAGGGCCACCGTGCCCTTCCCGGAGGGATCAGAGTGGTCGGGTGCCCACCTCAGGTCGCCCGGCTGTTACGGGTGATGGGCGGCGAGGAGATCCTTGGAGCCGTCGACTGGGCGGAGGCGACGGCATGACCGGGTTCGACCACATCGGGCTGCTGTACCGGGACGAGGACGAGTACGCCGCGGGATGCGCCGCCTTCCTCCGGCAGGCTCTGGCCGCCGAGGAGCCCGCGATGGTCGCCGTGCCGGGCGGCAACGGCGAGCTGATCCGGGCCCGCCTCGGGAGCGACGCCCATCGGGTCGTCTTCCGGGACATGAGCGTCGCGGGCCGGAACCCGGGGCGGATCATCCCGTCGGTCCTGCTCGCCTTCCTGCGCGAGCACGCGGGCCGGCGCGTCTGGATCATCGGCGAGCCCATCTGGGACGGGCGCAGCGAGATCGAGTATCCCGCCTGCGCCCAGCACGAGGCCCTCATCAACGCGGTCTTCGCCGGTGAGGAGGCCGCGATCCTGTGCCCGTACGACGTGGCGCGGCTGAACCCGGAGGCGGTCGCCGACGCGCACCGGACCCATCCCGTCATGCAGGACGCGACCGGCGTCTGGGACAGCCCGGCCTACACCGACCCGATCGAGACCGCCGCCGCGTTCGACGTCCCGCTGCCCGCCCCTCCGCCGGCCGCGGCGGCCTACCGCTTCGAGGGCCTGCGGGCTCTGCCGGCGCTGCGCGCGTTCCTGACCCGCGAGGCCCTCGCGGCCGGGCTCGGGGGGCGGCGCCTGAGCGAGATGCTCATCGCCGTGAACGAGCTGGCCACCAACACCGGGGAGTACACCGACGGGACCGGCACGGTGACGGTCTGGACCGAGCACGGGACGCTGGTGTGCCAGATCGACGACGGCGGCCGGATCGCCGACCCGCTCGCCGGGCGGGTGCCGCCTCCCGACCACGCCACCCACGGACGCGGCCTGCTCATCGCCCACGAGTTCGCGGACCTGGTCCGCATTCACCGGCACTCGCGGGGGACGAGCATCCGCCTCCACTTCGCCCTGTCGCCCGAGCGGGAGCCGGCCGTCAGGCGACGGACGGCTGCGCGCTGAGGCCGCCCGCCGGCGTGCCGCCTGTGTGCTTCGAGGCCGCGCAGGCTGACTCCTATCGCTTGCTGCGGCATCGAGAGGGTCAAGTCAGACGCGGAGCAGGTCGGTCGAGACCGTCCAGAGGCGCTTGGCGGCAGTGGGGTCGAGCGCCCATTCCTTGACACCGTGCGGGTGCTGCGCGAGGTCGGCGTCGTCCGGCACGGTGTAAGCCTCTTGTGAATCGTCGAGGTAGTGGCCTCCGGTGTGAGCGAACTCCGGGGCGACGGCCGCGACGAGGCTGGTGGCGGCTCCCTGCTCGACCGTTTTGTAGGTGAAGACTCCGGCGGCCTCGGCCGCGTCGAGCGATGCCTTCTGCTGCGCTGTGAAGTTGCGCTGCAGTCCCGTCGCGACACCGCCGGGGTTCACCGCATTGGCGACGATGCCGTCGGAGACCCAGAGGCGAGTCGCCTCGACGGCGAAAAGAGAGTTCGCCGTCTTCGATTGGGCGTAGGCGATCTGCGGGTCGTAGCTGCGACGCTCGAAGTGGAGGTCGTCGAAGTCGATGCCGGAACGCATGTGCGCGGTCGAACTGACCGAGACGATCCGTGCTCCGTCACGGTCGATCGCTCCCAGGGCCAGGGCGTCGTGCAGGCCGGTGGCCAGGGCGAAGTGGCCGAGATGGTTCGTCGCGAACTGCAGCTCCCAGCCCTCACGCGTACGTTCGAGGCCACCGGTGACCACGCCCGCGTTGTTGATCAGCAGGTGAAGCGGACCGTTCCATGCGTCGACGAACCGCCTGACGGTGCTCCTGTCGGCGAGGTCGAGCCGGACGACTCGGGGCCGGATCCCTCCGGTCGACTTCGCGATCGTCTCGGCGACGGCGTCACCCGCGGTCGTGTTCCGGACGGCGAGCGTCACTTCCGCTCCGGCAGAGGTCAGCGCACGAGCGGTCTCGGTGCCGATTCCGGAGGAACCTCCGGTGACGATCGCGCGGACGCCGGTGAGGTCGACGCCCCGCAGCACCTCGTCCGCGGTGCTGGAGGAGGTGAAGGGCGTGGAGATGAGTTTGCGCATGGTCACAGCGGTGACTATACACACTAGACTTAGTTTGTATAGTGCGCCGGTCGCTCGTATGCTCGTTTCATGAGCAGTCCCGAGGTCGGTCACCCGCCATCGACAGTCGCCGATACCGACCGTCGGAGCATGGTTCTGGACTCCGCGATGGTCACGTTCGCGCGATTCGGTTACCGGAAGACCTCGATGGAGGAGGTGGCGCGGGCGGCGCGCATCTCCCGGCCCGGGCTCTATTTCCTCTTCTCCTCGAAGGAGACTCTGTTCCGTGCGGCGGTCACCCAGGCCTTGAATCGCGATATCACAGCGGTCGAACACGTCCTGGCCGACACCGGCCGACCTCTTTCGGAGCGCCTCGTCGAAGCGTTCGATCAGTGGGCGGGCCGCTACATCGGCCCGCTGACGAGCGATGTCGCGATGGTCATCGAGGACAATCCCGACCTCCTCGGAGAGATCATCGAGACCTCGCGGCGACGTTTCGAGGAACTGATCACAGACGCGATCGCCATCACGTCGGGACGAGAGGCGGCTCCCCCTGTCGCGCAGACGATGATCAGCGCCTCGATCGGCCTCAAGCATCAGGTCACATCACGGGAGGTCTACCTCGAACGACTGGAGGTAGCCATCGATCTCCTGCTGCGCTGAAGAGGCTTGCCCGGTGAAGGATCCGTACGGGAATCAGCGGTAGCCCTCGGCGGCGGCCGTTCACTGGGCGGCGGCGTCGAGCTCGCGGGAACGCTCGGCCTCCGCGGCCCTCTGGCACTCGAAGGCCGAGAGGATCGTGTCGAGGATCTCGCCGAACTGCCGCACCTGGCCGGGGGTGAGGGGGTCGAACAGCACCCGGCGGACCTCCTCGACGTGGCCCGGCGCCGCCTCCACGAGGGCGGCGAAGCCCTCGTCGGTGAGCTCTGCGACGGTCGTGCGCCGGTCCTCCGGCCGCTTGAGCCGCCGCACCCAGCCCTTCTCCTCAAGCCGGGAGACGGCGTGGGACAGGCGGCTGACCGAATACTGGAGCATGGCGGACAGCTCCGTCATCGTCATGGTCCGCCCGGGAGACTCGGAGAGGACCACGAGGATCATGTAGTAGGCGTGCGGCATGCCCGAGTCTCGCTGCAACTGCCGTTCGAGGGCCTCCTGGAGGAGCTGGCTCGTCCGCAGGTAGGCGCGCCAGGTGCGCTGCTCCTCCGGGTCGAGCCATCGGGTGCCGGACATGGCGCCAAGACTACCGGTCGGTGGGCACGCTGATTTGTGGGCGAAAGACCCTGGTTCGGCCGCTACTGCTGGGAAAGTGTCAGGGGCATGGACGCATACGGGAACATCGACGCCTACTGGCGGGCCGCGAACTACCTGTCCGTCGGCCAGATCTACCTGATGGACAACCCGCTGCTGACCGAGCCGCTCAGCCCCGAGCACGTCAAGCCGCGACTGCTCGGCCACTGGGGCACGACGCCCGGGCTCAACTTCTGCTTCGCCCACCTCAACCGGATCATCCGGGAGCGCGGCCAGGACATGATCTACATCGCCGGCCCCGGTCACGGCGGCCCGGCGGCGGTCGCCCACGCGTGGCTCGAAGGCACCTACACCGAGCGCTACCCCCACGTCACCCAGGACGCCGAGGGCATGCGCAGGCTCTTCCGCCAGTTCTCCTTCCCCGGCGGCATCCCCAGCCACGTCGCCCCCGAGACCCCGGGCTCCATCCACGAGGGCGGCGAGCTCGGCTACGCCCTGTCCCACGCGTACGGCGCGGCCTTCGACAACCCCGGCCTGGTGGTGGCCTGCGTCGTCGGCGACGGCGAGGCCGAGACCGGCCCGCTCGCCACCGGCTGGCATTCCAACAAGTTCCTCAACCGGGACACCGACGGGGTGGTCCTGCCGATCCTGCACCTGAACGGCTACAAGATCGCCAACCCCACCGTGCTGGCCAGGATCCCGGAGGACGAGCTGATCAAGCTCTTCGAGGGGTACGGCTACCGCCCGCACATCGTCTCCGGCCAGGAGCCGGTGGAGATGCACGAGCTCATGGCCGCGACCCTCGACACCGTCTTCGACCAGATGGCCGACGGCGGCCCGCTGCCGATGATCATCCTGCGTACGCCGAAGGGCTGGACCGGGCCGCGTGAGGTCGACGGGCTCCCGGTCGAGGGCACCTGGCGCGCCCACCAGGTTCCGCTGACCGACGTACGGAACCGGCCAGACCGGCTGGAGGCCCTGGAGGAGTGGATGCGCTCCTACCGGCCGGAAGAGCTTTTCGACGCCGACGGACGGCCGGTCGAGAGGATCACGCGGACGGTCCCGGACGGGCCGCTGCGGATGAGCGCCAGCCCGCACGCCAACGGCGGGGAGTTGCTGCGCCCGCTCGTGCTGCCCGACTTCCGCGACTACGCGGTCGAGGTCAAGGCCCCGGCGGCGGCCTCCAGCGAGCCGACCCGGGTCCTCGGGGCGTTCCTGCGCGACGTGATCGCGGCGAACCCGGCGAACTTCCGGCTGCTCGGCCCGGACGAGACCGCCTCCAACCGCCTGTCGGCCGTCTTCGAGGCGACGGACAAGGAGTGGGAGGCCGCCCTGCTGCCCACCGACGAGAACCTCGGTCCCCGAGGCAGGGTCATGGAGGTGCTCAGCGAGCACCAGTGCCAGGGCTGGCTGGAGGGCTACCTGCTGACCGGCCGCCACGGGCTGTTCAACTGCTACGAGGCGTTCATCCACATCGTGGACGCGATGTTCAACCAGCACGCCAAGTGGCTGGAGTCCTCCCGCAAGATCCCCTGGCGGCGGCCGGTCGCCTCGCTGAACTACCTGCTGTCGTCCCACGTCTGGCGCCAGGACCACAACGGCTTCAGCCACCAGGACCCCGGCTTCCTCGATGTGGTGGTGAACAAGAAGGCCGAGGTCGTCCGCGTCTACCTGCCGCCGGACGCCAACACCCTGCTGTCGGTCGCCGACCACTGCCTGCGCTCGCGCGACTACGTCAACGTGGTCGTGGCGGGCAAGCAGCCCGTGCTCGACCTGATGAGCATGGACGAGGCGATCGTCCACTGCACCCGCGGGCTGGGCATCCTCGACTGGGCCTCCACCGACCAGGGCACCGACCCCGACGTCGTGCTCGCCTGCGCCGGTGACGTGCCCACGCTGGAGACCCTGGCCGCCGCCGCGCTGCTCCGCGAGCACCTGCCCGAACTGCGGATCCGGGTGATCAACGTGGTCGACCTCATGCGGCTGCAGCCGGCCTCCGAGCACCCGCACGGCCTGCGCGACGCCGAGTTCGACGCGCTGTTCACCACGGACCGGCCGATCATCTTCAACTTCCACGGCTATCCGTGCTGATCCACCGCCTCACCTACCGGCGTACCGGGCACGACAACCTGCACGTGCGCGGCTACAAGGAGGAGGGCACCACCACCACGCCGTTCGACATGGCGATGCTCAACGACATCGACCGCTTCCACCTGGTGATGGACGTGATCGACCGGGTGCCCGGGCTGGGCAGCAGGGCGGCCCACCTGCGCCAGCGCATGGCCGACGCCCGGCTGCGCGCCCGCGCCCACACCCGCGAGTTCGGCGAGGACCCGGCCGAGATCCGCGACTGGACGTGGCCTTACTGATTCCGGAGGACGAGTCCGGCGGCGGGCGCGGCGCATCACCGCCATTCGGGGGCGGCGGCACCGGTAGCATCGGATGCGACCGGAGCCGCCGCCTCGTGCGCGCGCGGCCACCGAGGTCCACGCATCGACCCTGTCCTAAGGAGCAACCGTGTCCGCCGCCCTTGAGATACGCATCACCCTCGCCGGAGCCGAGCGCGTGGTGGCGGCGGGTACGACGGCCGGGGAGGCGCTCGGCGCCGACGGCAGGTCGGTGATCGCCGCCCGGATCAACGGCGAGCTGCGCGACCTGGCCACCGAGGTCGCCGAGGGCGACGTGGTCGAGCCCGTCGCGATCGACAGCCCCGACGGCCGGGCCATCCTGCGCCACTCCACCGCGCACGTCATGGCCCAGGCCGTCCAGGAGATCTTCCCCGAGGCCAGGCTCGGCATCGGCCCGCCGGTCGAGAACGGCTTCTACTACGACTTCGACGTCCGCGAGCCGTTCACCCCCGACGACCTCAAGCGCATCGAGAAGCGGATGCGCGAGATCGTCAAGCAGGGGCAGACCTTCCGCCGCCGTCCGGTCGGCGACGACGAGGCCCGCGAGGAGCTCGCCGCCGAGCCGTACAAGCTGGAGCTGATCGGGCTGAAGGGCGGCGCCGCGGAGTCCGCCGAGGGCGCGAGCGTCGAGGTCGGCGGCGGCCAGCTCACCATCTACGACAACCTCGACCCGAAGACGGGCGAGCTGTGCTGGAAGGACCTGTGCCGGGGGCCGCACCTGCCGAGCACCCGGGTCATCCCGGCCTTCAAGCTCATGCGGTCCGGCGGCGCCTACTGGCGGGGCAGCGAGAAGAACCCGCAGCTCCAGCGCATCTACGGCACCGCCTGGGAGTCGCGCGAGAAGCAGGACGAGTACCTCAAGTTCCTGGAGGAGGCCGAGAAGCGCGACCACCGCAAGCTCGGCGCCGAGCTCGACCTGTTCTCGTTCCCCGACGAGCTGGGCTCGGGCCTGCCGGTGTTCCACCCCAAGGGCGGCGTGATCCGCCGGGTGATGGAGGACTACTCCCGCCGCCGGCACGAGGAGGCGGGTTACTCCTTCGTCAACACCCCGCACATCACCAAGGACAACCTGTACAAGATCTCCGGCCACCTCGACTGGTACGCCGACGGCATGTTCCCTCCGATGGAGCTGGAGGGCGCGCGCTACTACCTCAAGCCGATGAACTGCCCGATGCACAACCTGATCTTCAGGGCGCGCGGGCGGTCCTACCGCGAGCTGCCGCTGCGGCTGTTCGAGTTCGGCACGGTCTACCGCTACGAGAAGTCGGGCGTGGTGCACGGCCTGACCCGCGTACGCGGACTCACCCAGGACGACGCGCACATCTACTGCACCCGTGAGCAGATGCGCGACGAGCTCACCTCGCTGCTGCGGTTCGTGCTCGACCTGCTGCGCGACTACGGCCTGGAGGACTTCTACCTGGAGCTGTCCACCAAGGACCCGGAGAAGTACGTCGGCACCGACGAGACGTGGGAGGAGGCCACCCAGACCCTGCGGGAGGTGGCCGAGTCCGAGAAGCTGGAACTGGTCCTCGACCCGGGTGGCGCCGCCTTCTACGGTCCCAAGATCTCGGTGCAGGCCCGGGACGCGATCGGCCGGTCCTGGCAGATGTCGACCATCCAGCTCGACTTCAACCTGCCCGAGCGCTTCGGACTGGAGTATCAGGCTCCCGACGGCACCCGGCAGCGGCCGGTCATGATCCACCGGGCGCTGTTCGGGTCGATCGAGCGGTTCTTCGGCGTGCTGGTCGAGCACTACGCCGGCGCCTTCCCGGCGTGGCTCGCCCCGGTGCAGGTCGTCGGCATCCCGATCGCCGACGCCCACGTGCCCTACCTGCAGGACGTCGCCAAGCGGCTGCGCGAGCACGGCATCCGGGTGGAGGTCGACGAGAGCGACGACCGCATGCAGAAGAAGATCCGCAACGCCCAGAAGGCCAAGGTGCCGTACATGCTGCTCGCGGGCGACGACGACATCGCGGCGGGCGCCGTCTCCTTCCGCTACCGCAACGGCGAGCAGAAGAACGGCGTCCCGATCGACGAGGCGATCGACGAGATCGTCGACGCCGTCCGCCGCCGCATCCAGGTCTGACGGCCCACCACCCCGAACGCGGGCGCCCCACCCGGGGCTCCCGCGTTCTGGCTTCTCCTGGCGGAGCGGGACGGCCGAGGAGCTCCCGGGGCGGGCTCAGGCGGCCGGGGCGGCCTCGGCGGGGGAGCCCTGACCGGGGAGGCGGACGTCGTCGACGGTCACGTTGACCTCGACCACCTGCATGCCGAGCATGCGGCTCACCGACCGGGCGACGTTGACCTTGACCTCGGTGGCGACGTCCATCACCACGTGGCCGTACACGATGACGATGGTCACGTCGACCGAGACCTGCTGGTCCTGGATCCTGGCCTGCACGCCCTGGGTCGCCCGCTTGCTCCCCACACCGATGCGGTCGCGTACGGATTCGAAGGCGCGCTCGAAGTCGCCGCCGAGGTCGGCGACGCCGGGGATCTCCAGGGCGGCAAGCGCGGCGACCTTCTCCACCACCTCGTCGGCGACCTTGATCCGGCCCTTGAGGACGTTCGCGGTCGGCGTCTCGGGCCTGGGGGTCTCCACCGGCTCGGGCGGCTCCACGCCGCCCGGCTCGTCCAGGCTCCCCTCGGCGTACGCGTCGGGCTGTTCTTCCACGCGCTCCTCGACGGCGGCGGCCTCGCTCATGTGACGGCTCCTCGGGGGGTGGGGGCGTCCGGCAGGTGCATTGTGCCCGATGACCGAGCAGGCCGTCCGGCGTCCGCGGATATCGGCGGGCCGCCGGTCGTGGCCACCCTGCCGGTGACTGCGCAACCCGGCCGGTGAGAGGAGATCCGCGAGGTCATATGCTGCTGCCAGTGCCCAGTACCAAAGGTGACAGTGCACGGGGGCAACGGGAGCGGAGGAGATCGCGGACGTGGATTCAGAGCCGATCGAGCAGGCGGGCGCCGGGATTCCCGACAGCTTCCAGCGTCTGTGGACCCCGCACCGGATGGCCTACATCAAGGGCGAGAACAAGCCCAGCGGATCCGGCGAGGATGACGGCTGCCCGTTCTGTGAGATTCCCAAGCTCTCCGACGAGGACGGGCTGATCGTGGCCCGGGGATCGGCCGTGTTCGCCGTCCTCAACCTCTACCCGTACAACTCCGGGCACCTGATGGTCTGTCCCTACCGGCACGTGTCCGACTACGCGGACCTCGACGGCACCGAGACGGCCGAGCTGGCCGAGTTCACCAAGCGCGCGACGCAGGCGCTGCGCAAGGCGAGCGGGGCGCAGGGCTTCAACGTCGGCATGAACCTGGGCGGCGTGGCGGGCGCGGGCATCGCCGCCCACCTCCACCAGCACGTCGTGCCCCGGTGGGGCGGCGACACCAACTTCATGCCGGTGGTCGGGCGCACCAAGGTGCTGCCGCAACTGCTGCGCGACACCCGCGACCTGCTCGCCGACGCCTGGCCCGCCGCCTCCTGACCGTTCCTCGGCCAAGCGCCGGAAAGGGTGTCAGGCCGCGGCGGGGCTCGCGGGCGGGCCGGGCGACCCCGCGGCCGGGACCGGCTCGCCGTGCTGCAGGGCGCGGATGCCCGCGCTGAGGACGAGCGGCACGGCCAGAGCCAGGGCCATGGACAGCACCGCGGCCCCCGAGTCGTTGACGAGCATGCCGACCAGGCCGCTCACGAGCGCGCCGAGCAGGCCCGCCCTGAGCATGGGCGCCCGTTCGAACGCGATCGGCAGGACGCCGGCGCTCGCCGCCCCCGGCCGCAGCAGCGCGAAGACGAGGAACGCGAACGCGGCGAGCACCACCGGCATCAGGTTGGGGCTGAGCAGCGTGGAGAGCATCGCCCCGAGCTTGCGGGAGATCACCGGCAGGAACGTGCCGTCGGCCACCTGCCCCACGAAGCGGCCGAGGTGCGTCTGGCTGGCCGGGGGACGCAGGTAGTCGAGGTAGGCGATCGCCATCACCAGCACGCCGCCCGCGGCGCAGAAGGCCCCCAGCTTGACGATCGACACCCGCCTGCCCGCCACGATCAGCGCGGTGACCGCGATGCCCGGGACGAAGGCGATGACGCCGCCGAAGTCGCTGCCGACGCCCGGCCAGCCGTCGAGCAGCATGGCGAAGGCCCCGAGCGCGGCGACCAGGGCCACCGCGACGGCCTTGCGGCCCGCTCTGACCAGCCGGTCGGCGGCGGCCGTGGTGACGAGCAGCACGGCGGTGGCGAGCAACGCGAAGGGGATGTTCCCCAGGCCGTAGTAGCGGGCGCCGACCACGCCCGTGTAGCCCATCAGGCTGTTGAGCTGCAGGGGCGTGCCGGTCAGCAGGTCGCCGAGCAGCACGGCCGCGGTCACCGCCGCGATCACGGTCAGCGGCCCGAGCACGCCGCGCCGCCACGGGCCGGCGAGGGCCGCCACGGTCAGCGCCGCGGTGATCGCCGCGATCGCGGCGAAGAGCGTGACCGCGGGCTGCGCCGTACGGGCCCACGGGGTGAGGTTGACCAGGTAGGTCGAGACGGGGATCGAGGCGAGCGCCACGGCGGCGGCCCGTACGGCGGGCAGCCCGTCGCGGCGGCGCAGCAGCAGGAACGCGGTGATGTAGAAGAGCACCTGGAGCACGGCGAGCGTGGTGAAGAAGACGCCGGTCGTGTCGCGGATCGTCTGCCCGGCGACGTCGGCGGTGCGCAGGGCCGTCACGCGCTCGTCCAGGTTTCCGCCCGTCGCGTGGGTCTCGACCGGCACGCCGACGACGGCCGGGGGAGCGGCCACCCCGGTCCTGGCCAGGATCGTGGCGGTGAGATCCGGAACGATGATCATGTCGTCGCGGTGGGTGGACCGGGCGCCGAGTGTCCCCGCCGTGCCGCTGTCAGGGCCGTGCAGCATGGCGGCCCTGAGGTGGGGGGCCGAGCCGTGGTCGGAGAGCCCGGCGACCAGCACCGTCGCCGATCCGAGCCGCGGCAGGAACGAGCCCAGCTTCGCGTCGGCCGCCCGCGCCGCGGCCCGCCGCGCGTCGGCCGACAGGCGCTCGGGCACGTCGCTCAGCCGGTCGCCGGAGATGTAGGGCGCGACGAGGTCGGGGATCTCCACCGCGACCACGTCGCCGCGCGACCACTGCGTGACCTCGGCGGGGGAGGGGGCGTAGACGTCCACCCGGCCCTCGCGGTCGGCCAGCGCGAGCGCCGCTCCCGGGCCGACGGCCATCGTCGTCCGCCCGGCCGCGTGCAGGGCCTGCCCGAGCGTGCCCGCGTCGCGCTGCTCCCGCACCTCCCACAGCCAGGAGAACTCGGGGACCACCGCCCCCTCGCCGGCGGCCTCGGGCGTGGGGGCCATGCCGCACGCTCCCCCCACCGCCGACCGCACCCCGGCCGAGACCGTGAGCCAGGCATCGTACGGGCAGGTGTCCTTGCGTACGGCCCGCACCGACAGGGAGCCGAGGGCGGACTCGCCGGCGAGCCGCCAGAGGTTCGGGGTGTCGGCCGGGGTGATGTCGCTCCACATCAGGCCGGGGATTCCGACGAGCACGACCCGTTCACCGGCCGCCGTCTCCGGCCCGGCAGAAAAGGCCGCGAAGGCGGCGGACGCGGCCGCCGCGGGAGCGGAGGCCGCGACCGACACGCCGAACACGATGGCGACGACCGCGCGCTTCACCCACGTGCCACTCACCGGCGACCCCCAGCCCCCGTACGTGATCTTGAAAAAACTCGCGACCACGCTACCGGAGTCGTCGATGTCCGCGCAGCAATCCGCGACGACCCGCCCTGCCCAGGGATGGCGCCCCTGGGCCGGGGTCAGGCCGCCCGGGTCGCTGGGCTCTCGTTGCCGACGCGGTCGACGGCGGTGACGTAGTAGGTGCCGGGGGCGCCGGCGGCGTACGACGGAGCCTGCGAGGCCGGCACGACGGCCACCAGGTTGCGCGCGTCCGCCGTGGCGCAGGAGGCGTCCTTGCCCGTCACCCGGTAGATCCCGTACGCCTGGGCGCCCGGCTGGGCCTGCCACGTCAGCGTCCCGCCGGCGGCCTTGACCCCGCGCGGGGCGGCGGGGGCGGACCCCTCCCTGAGCACCGGCGGCAGCGCCGGGCGGGCGTAGTGGCTCTTCACGATCCGGTCGAGCACGCCCATCGGGTTCTTCACCAGCTGTGCGGCGCTGAAGTAGACGTCGCCCGAGATCTCCGGATACTTGCGGTTCAGCGTGAGGTGGGCCGGCAGCTCGCCCGCCTTCGTCCAGGCCGGAGTGTCGGCGGCCCCCACCCGGTAGAGCGCCTGCCCGATGTAGAGGTCGACGTCGGTGCCCTTCACCGCGTCGGCCCACCACTTGGCGAGCACGGAGTAGTCGGCCGCGGCGAAGCCCCTGGGCCAGTAGAGCTGGGGCATCACGTAGTCGACCGAGCCCGCCTTGATCCACGCCCTGGCGTCCGCGTAGATCGAGTCGTAGGCCGACATGCCCTTGGTGGCCGAGCCCGCCGGGTCCTCGGTCCTGTTGCGCCAGATGCCGAACGGGCTGATCCCGAAGGCGGTGTACGGCTTGGCCGTGTGCACCGCCTGCGAGACCTGGGCGACCAGCTGGTTGACGTTGCGCCGCCGCCAGTCGGCCAGGGTCAGGCCCTTGCCGTACTTCTTGTACGCGGCCTGGTCGGCGAACCGCGTGCCCTGGCCGGGGTAGGGGTAGAAGTAGTCGTCGAAGTGGACGCCGTCGACGTCGTAGCGCTTGACGACGTCCGTCACCACCTTGGTCACCCAGTCGCGCACCTGCGGCAGGCCGGGGTTGTAGTAGAGCTTGCCCTCGTGTTTGACGGTCCAGTCGGGATGCAGGCGCGCCGGGTGCCCGGCGGGCAGCGTGGAGGAGGCCGAGTCGGCCGCCCGGTAGGGGTTGAACCACGCGTGGAACTGCAGGCCGCGCTTGTGGGCCTCGTCCACCAGGAACGGCAGCGGGTCCCAGCCCGGGTCCTTGCCCGCGGTGCCGGTGAGCCACTGGGACCACGGCTCCAGCGACGAGCGGTAGATCGCGTCCGAGGCGGGCCGCACCTGGAAGAACACCGCATTCAGGTGACGCTTGACCGCGTTGTCGAGGATATTCACATATTCGGTTTTCTGCCGGTCGGGCGACAGCCCCGGCTTCGACGGCCAGTCGAGATTGTGCACGGTGGCGATCCAGACGCCGCGAAGCTGGCGCTTGGGGTATTTCGCGCTGGTGGCGCACGTGTCCGCCGCCGTGAGCGTCTCCGCCTCGACCTGCTGCCGCGTCGCCTTCGCCGCCGCCGTACGGCCGGCCTTCTCCGCGCCGACCTTTTCGGCCTGGGCGCCGGGGCCGAGCGTGTACGCGGCTCCGACTGCGACGGCGGCGATCACGGTGGTCGCGATCAACGGGCGGATGACCTGTCCCCGCTCGGTCACGTGGCTACCCCTCCGATTTGCCAGTAAGTCCGGCCATAAGTCTTACATCGGCAAAAGAGCGGTTTAGCCAGAAAAACGAAATGAACTTGTGATGCGGACGTGACGCGGGGCACTTCCTGGGGCTGCCCTTACCGCGCGCGAGCGAAACCCGGCCCCGGGCGGCGGCACGGATGAGCTGCGAAAACCCCGGCGGCCGGGAGGCGGGCCGCCGGGGTCTCCGATTCGGGCTACTGCTCGCCCGCCGCGGCCACCTTGTCGGCCAGGTGCGCGGGGAGGGGCTCGTACCGCAGGAAGGATCGGCTGAACGTGCCCGCCCCGTGGGACAGCGAGCGCAGGTCGATCGCGTACCGCGTGATCTCCAGCTGCGGCACCTCGGCGCGCACCAGCGTACGGCCGGTGCCGACCGGCTCGGTGCCGAGCACCCTGCCACGGCGGGAGGACAGGTCGGACATCACGGCTCCGACGTACTCGTCCGACACGAGCACCGACACCTCGTCCACCGGTTCGAGCAGGTGCGTCGCCACCTTGGACGCGGCGTCCTTCAGCGCGAGCTGGCCGGCGATCTGGAAGGCCATGTCGGAGGAGTCGACCGAGTGGGCCTTGCCGTCGTAGAGCGTGACGCGCACGTCGACCATCGGATAGCCGGCGACGACCCCGCGTTCCATCTGCGCCCGCACGCCCTTCTCCACGGACGGGATGAACTGCCTCGGCACCACGCCGCCCACGATCTTGTCGACGAACTCGAACCCGCCGCCCGACGGCAGCGGCTCGACCTCGATGTGGCAGATCGCGTACTGTCCGTGGCCGCCGGTCTGCTTGACGTTGCGCCCCATGCCCTGCGCCTTGCCGGCGAAGGTCTCCCGCAGCGGCACGCGCAGGTCGATCTTCTCGACCTCGACCCCGTGCCGCTTGGCCAGGCGGTCGAGCAGGACGTCGGAGTGCGCCTCGCCCATGCACCACAGCACGAGCTGGCGGGTCTCGGCGTTGTTCTCCAGCCGCAGGGTCGGGTCCTCCGCGACCAGGCGGGCCAGGGCCTGGCTGAGCTTGTCCTCGTCGGCCTTGGACTTCGCCCTGATCGCGACCGGCAGCAGCGGTTCCGGCATGGTCCACGCCTCGACCAGCAGCGGGTCGTCCTTGTCCGACAGCGTGTCGCCCGTCTCGGTCCGAGACAGCTTGGCCACCGCGCAGATGTCCCCGGCGACGCACTTGCCCACGGTCCGCTGCGACTTGCCGAGCGGCGACGACAGCGCGCCCACCCGCTCGTCGACGTCGTGGTCCTCGTGCCCCCGTTCCGCCAGGCCGTGGCCGGAGACGTGCACCGTCATGTCCGGCCGCAGGGTGCCCGAGAAGACTCGGACCAGGCTGATCCGCCCGACGTACGGGTCGCTCGTGGTCTTCACGACCTCGGCCACGAGCGGGCCGTCCGGGTCGGCGGTGATCTCCCTGCACGGCTTGCCGTCGATCGAGGTGATCTTCGGCAGCGGGTGCTCCAGGGGCGAGGGGAAGCCCTGGGTGACGATCTCCAGCAGCTCCAGCATGCCGACGCCGGGCGCCGTGGCGAGGACCGGGTAGAAGCCGGCCCGCGCGACCGCCTTCTCCAGGTCGTCGATGAGCACCTTGGTGTCGATCGTCTCGCCGGAGAGGTAGCGGTCCATCAGGGACTCGTCCTCGCTCTCCTGGATGATCCCCTCGATGAGGTCGCCGCGGTACTGCTCGATGAGCGTCAGCTGGTCGGCGTCCGGCTCCCGCTCGGTCCTGCGCCCGCCGCCGTAGTCGAACAGCCGCTGCGACAGCAGGCCGAGCAGCCCGGTGCCGTCCACCGGCAGGTAGAGCGGCGCCACCCCGTCGCCGAACGCGTCCTGGCAGGTGGCGAGGACCTCGTCGAAGTTGGCGCGCTGATGGTCGATCTTGGTGATGACCACGGCGCGGGGCATCCCGACGAGCGCGCACTCCTCCCAGAGCATGCGGGTGAGCCCGTCCACCCCCTCGGCCGCCGAGACGACGAACAGCGCCGCGTCGGCCGCGCGCAGCCCGGCCCGCAGGTCGCCGACGAAGTCCGCGTATCCCGGGGTGTCCAGAAAATTGATCTTGATGCCGTTGTGGACGACGGGGGCGACCGACAGGTTGACGGAACGCTGCTGGCGCACCTCCACCTCGTCGAAGTCGCTGACCGTGGTGCCGTCCTCGACCCGGCCGGGACGCTGGATGGTGCCCGTCTCCGCGAGCAGCGCCTCGACCAGCGTGGTCTTCCCGGCCCCGGAATGGCCGACCAGCACGACATTGCGCACCATGTCCGGCCGATCGGCCGCGGGTGCCCTGCCCGCGGCCCCTGTTGTCGCGCCGGTTGATCTTTCGGCCACGTCGCCTCCCGAATCTCTGAGCGGTCGGGATGGGCACGTGGCACGCACCCCGCGCCGGCCGCTCGTGCCGTCGCTGTTCCCGCGCCCGGGGGCCCGCCCTTTCCAGGACCGTTCACCTCTGTGACATCTCCGCGCGGTCCTGCGGGCGCGTGCTCTTCACCCTTTACCCATGTGGCGCATATCACAAGACTTTTCGGCGGAATGTGCTTGCGAGATGCGGCGGCGCTGGATGGCCTACGATCGAACGGCGATGTTGAACATCCTGCGCCCCGCCGTCACCCGAGTCATGACCCCGCTGGGACGAGCCCTCGCCCGCCGGGGGATCTCGCCCGACGTGATCACCACGATCGGCACGCTCGGAGTGGTGGCCTCGGCCCTCGCCTTCTACCCGCTCGGGCATCTGTTCGCGGGAACGCTCGTCATCACGTTCTTCGTGCTCGCCGACCTCCTGGACGGCGTGCTGGCCCGGATGACGGGCAAGGGGAGCACGTGGGGCGCGTTCCTGGACTCCACGCTCGACCGTCTCGGCGACGCCTCGATCTTCTCGGGGCTGATCCTCTACTTCGTCCTCAAGGACGAGCCCGAGATCGTCCTCGCGACAGTCGCGCTCTTCTGTCTTGTCGCGGGAGCATTGGTCTCCTACGCCAAGGCCAGGGCCGAGGGCCTCGGCATGACCGCGAACGTCGGCATCGCCGAACGGGGGGAGCGTCTCGTGGTCGTGCTCGTCGCGGCCGGCCTGTCCGGCCTCGGGGTGCCGTACGTCCTGGCGGCCGGGCTCTGGCTGCTCGCCGCCGCCAGCGCCGTCACGGTGGTCCAGCGGATGGTGCACGTCTACAGACAGGCGGTGATCAGATGAAGGGCACGGCCGGCCCACCCCCCGGGCGGCCACCGAGACCCGGCGCGGCGCCGCTCGCCGACCGGCTGGTCGCGGCGGCGTACACCGTCGGCTGGGCCGTGGTCCGCTACGTGCCGGAACGGCTGGCCGCCTGGTTCTTCCGGGTCCTCGCCGACTGGCTGTGGCGCAGGCGGGGCAAGTCCGTGCGCCGCCTGGAGTCCAACCTGGCCCGCGTCGTCGGCGGCCACCCCGGCGACCAGGCCGTACGCGACCTGAGCCGGGCCGGCATGCGCTCCTACTTCCGGTACTGGATGGAGTCGTTCCGCTTCACGGCCTACACCCGCGAGCGCATCCTCGACGGCACCCGCGCCACCGGGGGCGAGCACATCTTCGACAACCTCGCCCGGGGCAGGGGAGTGGTGGTCGCGCTGCCCCACATGGGCAACTACGACCTCGCCGGGGCCTGGCTGGTCCACATGGGCCACCGCTTCACCACCGTCGCCGAGCGGCTGAAGCCGGAGTCGCTCTTCGAGCGCTTCGTCGCCTACCGCGAGCAGCTCGGCATGGAGGTGCTGCCGCTGACCTCCAGGGACGGCGGCAGCGCCATGGCGTTCGGCACGCTCGCCAAGCGGCTGCGCGAGGGCAGGCCGGTCTGCCTGCCCGCCGAGCGCGACCTGACCGCCTCCGGCGTCGAGGTCGAGTTCTTCGGCGCCAGGACGCGCATGGTCGCAGGACCGGCCGTGCTGGCGATCCAGACCGGAGCCGCGCTGCTGCCCGCCGTGCTGTGGTTCGACGGGGACGGCTGGGGCATCCGGGTGTACGAGGAGATCCCGGTCCCGACCGAGGGGACGCGGGAGGAGAAGGTCGGGGTGATGACCCAGGCCGTGGCGGCGGTGTTCGAGAAGGGCATCGCCGAGCACCCGGAGGACTGGCACATGCTCCAGCGCCTGTGGCTCGACGACCTGGAGCCCCGCACCGGGGCCGGGTCGTGAACGTCGGCATCGTCTGCCCGTACACCTGGGAGGTCCCCGGGGGCGTGCAGGCGCACATCAGGGACCTCGCCGAGGCGCTCATCGACGACGGGCACAAGGTGTCCGTCATCGCCCCCGCGGCCGACGACGCCGAACTGGAGGCGTACGTGACCCCGGCGGGCCGCGCCGTGCCCGTGCCGTACAACGGGTCGGTCGCTCGCCTGGCGTTCGGGTTCCTGTCGGCCAACCGCGTGCGCAAGTGGATCAGGGAGGGCGGGTTCGACGTGCTGCACGTGCACGAGCCCGCCGTGCCGTCCCTCGGCGTGCTCGCCTGCTGGGTCGCCCGCGGGCCCATCGTGGCGACGTTCCACGCCTCCTACGAGCGGTCGCGGGCGATGTCGGTGGCCGCGCCGATGCTGCAGAGCGCGCTGGAGAAGATCACGGGCAGGATCGCGGTCTCCGACGCCGCCCGCAAGACGCTCGTGGAGCACCTCGGCGGCGACGCGGTGCTGATCCCGAACGGCGTCACGGTGCGCAGGTACGCCGAGGGCGAGCCGCTGCCGGGCTGGGGCCCGGACGGCAACGTGATCGGCTTCCTCGGCCGGATGGACGAGCCGCGCAAGGGCCTGGCCGTGCTGCTGGAGGCGTTCGCCCTGCTGGCCCCCGAGCGGCCCGCGCTGCGGCTGCTCATCGCCGGCCCCGGCGACCCCGACGACGTGCTCGGGCGGGTGCCCAAGCAGTACCGGGACAGGGTCGGGCTGCTCGGCATGGTGAGCGAGGCGGACAAGGTGCGCGCCTACCACTCCGTGGACGTCTTCTGCGCGCCCAACCTCGGCGGGGAGAGCTTCGGCATCGTGCTCACCGAGGCCATGTCGGCCGGGGCGCCGATCCTCGCCAGCGACATCCCCGCCTTCCGGCGCGTGCTGGGCGAGGGGCAGGCGGGGGCGCTGTTCGCCACCGGGGACCCCGCCGCCCTGGCCAGGGAGGCGGCCCGGCTGCTCGACGACCCGGAACGCCGCGCCAAACTGTCCGACGAGGCCCGCCAGGCCGTGTGGAAGTACGACTGGTCCACGGTCGCGCGGGAGGTCGTGCGCGTCTACGAGACGGTGACCCACTCCAGCACGGGTGTGGTGGAGGACGCGCTGCCGTGACCACGACCCTGATCCTCGTGGCGGCCGTGGTCGTCGTGCTGTTCGCCGTCTACGTCTCGTGGCGGGCCGGGCGGCTGGACCGTCTCCACATCCGCCTGGAGACCGCGCAGGCCGCGCTCGACGCCGCGTTGCTGCGCCGCGCCGCGGTCTGCCTGGAGCTAGCCGGCTCGCGCATCCTCGACCCCGCCACCTCGCTGGTGCTCGCGGCGGCCGCCCACGAGGCCCGTACGGCGGGCCCGGACGAGCGCGAGCACGCCGAGAGCGACCTGTCGAGGACCCTGCGGGCGGTGGTCGACCAGGAGCGGTTCCGGGAGAAGCTGGCCGAGCACCCCGCGGGGGCGGCGCTGCTGGAGGAACTGGACACCGCGGTCGCCAAGGTCGTCTACTCGCGCCGCTTCTACAACAACGCCGCCGCGGTCACCCGTACGGCGCAGCGGCGCTGGCTGGCCCGCACGCTGCGCCTGGCGGGGCACACCGATCCGCCCCGCTTCTTCGACATCGACGACGAACCGCCCGAAGCCCTCGCTACTGGATAGTCACTTTTTGTCGGGCATTTCGGGCGGATCCCGGTAAGCTCATGCCGTTTCATTGCCATGCTGGTCAACGGGTCCGCGTGGGCCAGGTCCGTCGTGCCTGGTGGCGGGGGCTCTCCACCGGGAGGAGCGGGTACGGTGCGGGCAGGGATCGGCTTCACGCTGGCCATGGCGGTCATCCTGACCGGAACCGCGTGTTCGGGCGACGACAAGCCCGCCGCCCAGTCCCAGGAGGCGAGCCCGCTGGCGTCCCCATCGCCGACGCCGCCTCCCGAGCACCCGTTCACCGGCCGCCCCGTCGCCGCCCGCAAGCCGGTCCTCGCGGTGAAGATCGAGAACACCCACGCGGGCAAACCGCAGATGGGCCTGCGCAGCGCCGACATCGTCTTCGTCGAGCAGGTCGAGGGCGGGCTCACCCGGCTCATGGCGATCTTCTCCTCGAAGCTGCCCGCCCAGGTGGGGCCGGTCCGCAGCGCCCGCATCTCCGACCTGCACATCCTCCCGATGTTCGGCAAGCCCGCCCTGGCCTACTCCGGGGTGCAGACGAAGATGATCCCCTACGTCCAGAAGGCCTCGCTGTTCGACGTGTCCGACAGCCGGGTCCCCGGCGCGTACACCCGTGCGCAGGGCCGGGTCGCGCCGTACAACCTGATCGGCAGCCCCAGGAAGCTGCTCGCCAAGGCGCCGCAGGCGAGCAAGGCCGACGACATCGGCTTCGTCTTCTCCGACGAACCGCCGGCCGGGGGCACGCCGCAGAAGAGCGTCTCCGTCCGCTACCCGGCGGCCCGCTTCACGTTCGCCTGGTCGGCGGCGCAGAAGCGCTGGCTGGTGACGCAGGACGGCGAGAAGGACATGGCGGCCGAGGGAGGCCAGCAGGGGGCCCCGACGATCGTCATCCAGTGGGTGAAGACCGACCGCTCGGAGTTCCACGACTTCACCGGCAGCTACACCCCGCTCGTGCACACCGTGGGCAAGGGCACCGGCGTCGTGCTCAGGGACGGCCAGGCCTACCGGGTGAAGTGGTCGCGCGCCTCGGAGAAGGAGGGCACCACCTACACCATGGCCGACGGCACGCCGATGCCGTTCGCCCGCGGCCAGGTCTGGGTCGTGCTCGCCTCGCGCAAACCCGTCGCGCCGTGATGGACAAAAGGCCTGATCGACTCTGACATATGGGTGCGTCGGGGGCGGGACGGGCCAGCACCTACCATGGAGGGGAATCCGTAGGCCCGCCGTCGTGAGGTAGCACCGTGTCCAGCAGCACCCCCGAAGTCAACGAGACCACCGCCGTCGGCACCGCCCGCGTGAAGCGCGGCATGGCCGAGATGCTCAAGGGCGGTGTCATCATGGACGTCGTCACCCCGGAGCAGGCCAAGATCGCCGAGGACGCCGGAGCCGTCGCCGTCATGGCGCTGGAGCGTGTCCCCGCCGACATCCGCGCCCAGGGCGGGGTTTCCCGGATGAGCGACCCCGACATGATCGAGGGCATCATCAACGCCGTCTCCATCCCGGTGATGGCCAAGGCCAGGATCGGCCACTTCGTCGAGGCACAGGTGCTCCAGGCGCTCGGCGTCGACTACATCGACGAGTCCGAGGTGCTCACCCCGGCCGACTACGCCAACCACATCGACAAGTGGCAGTTCACCGTCCCCTTCGTGTGCGGGGCCACCAACCTCGGCGAGGCGCTGCGCCGCATCACCGAGGGCGCCGCGATGATCCGCTCCAAGGGTGAGGCCGGGACCGGCGACGTCTCCAACGCCACCACCCACATGCGCAAGATCCGGGGCGAGATCAAGCGCCTCACCTCGCTGCCCGAGGACGAGCTGTACGTCGCCGCCAAGGAACTGCAGGCGCCGTACGAGCTGGTGGCCGAGGTCGCCAAGACCGGCAAGCTGCCGGTGGTGCTGTTCACCGCGGGCGGCATCGCCACCCCGGCCGACGCCGCGATGATGATGCAGCTCGGCGCCGAGGGCGTGTTCGTCGGCTCGGGCATCTTCAAGTCCGGCGACCCGGCCAAGCGCGCCGCCGCCATCGTCAAGGCCACCACGTTCTACGACGACCCTGACGTGATCGCCAAGGTCTCGCGCGGCCTGGGCGAGGCGATGGTCGGCATCAACGTCGACGACATCCCCGTGCCGCACCGCCTCGCCGAGCGCGGCTGGTAGGCACGGCTCCGGGAACATCCGAAAGGGCCGCCGGCGACGGCGTGCCGGAAGCGAGGCGAGACGCTCGGCTGGGAAATCCAGCCGAGCGTCTTTGCGTGCACGACTTCCCCATGCCGACGCCCGAGGCGGCGGGCGAACCGGCCTCCCGCGGCCTGCTTCGTCTGTCCCGGACCGGCCACCGCTAGGGTGACCTGCTATGACGACCGACGACACCGGACGGCTCGCCGAGAACCTGTCGCGCGAACTGCGCCACATCGTGATGCTGCTGCGCCGTACGACGGCCGGGCAGCCGGTCACCGCCCAGCAGTACTCCGTGCTCGGCTCCCTTGAGGACGGCGCGCGCCGGATGACCGAGCTGGCCGAGGAGCACGGCGTGCAGCTTCCGACGATGAGCGTGCAGGTCAACCGCCTGGAGGAGGCCGGTCTCGTCGCCCGGGGCACCGACGCCTCCGACGCCCGGGTGCGCACCGTCGAGCTGACCGGCGAGGGCCGCGACCGTCTCCGGGCCGTACGGCAGGCCAGGATCGCCTACCTGTCCGGCCGGCTGGACGCGCTGACCGCCGAGGAACGCTCGGCCATCGCCCGTGCCCTCCCCGCCCTGGCCAAGCTGGGCCGCTCCTGATTTATCGTTTTGGGCGCGCAAGACCGCGGCCATACCCTGAACAGGGTCACCACAGGAAGGGAAACCGTGACGTCCGCACCCAAGATCGGCGTGCTCGCCCTGCAGGGCGACGTGCGCGAGCACATCCGCGCCCTGGAGGAGTCGGGCGCGACCGCCACGCCGGTGCGCAGGCAGGAGGAGCTCGCCGCGGTGGACGCGCTGGTCGTCCCGGGCGGGGAGTCGACCACGATGTGGAAGCTCGCCACCACCTTCGAGCTGCTCGAACCGCTGCGGCTGCGGATCAAGGAGGGCATGCCCGCCTACGGCTCGTGCGCCGGAATGATCATGCTGGCTGACCGTATCGAGGGCGGCATCGAGGGCCAGGAGACGCTGGGCGGCATCGACATGGTGGTCCGGCGCAACGCCTTCGGCCGCCAGGTCGACTCGTTCGAGGCCGATCTCGACTTCGCCGGGCGCGGGACGATCAGGGCCGTCTTCATCCGCGCGCCCTGGGTCGAGTCCGTGGGGCCCGACGTGGAGGTGCTGGGCCGCACCGAAGCTGGGGATAGGATCGTCGCGGTCCGACAGGGACCGTTGCTCGCGACGTCCTTCCATCCGGAGCTGACCGGCGACGCGCGGGTGCACTCGTATTTTGTCGAAATGGTGAGGGAGCTCTAGGCGATGTCCGGCCACTCCAAATGGGCGACGACGAAGCACAAGAAGGCGGCGCTGGACTCCAAGCGCGGCAAGCTTTTCGCCAAGCTCATCAAGAACATCGAGGTCGCGGCCAGGACCGGCGGGCCCGACCCGGACGGCAACCCCACGCTGTTCGACGCCATCACCAAGGCCAGGAAGAACTCGGTCCCGATCGACAACATCGAGCGGGCCCGCAAGCGCGGCGGCGGCCTCGAGGCCGGCGGCGCCGACTGGCAGACGATCATGTACGAGGGCTACGCCCCCGGCGGCGTCGCGGTCCTCATCGAGTGCCTCACCGACAACCGCAACCGCGCGGCGTCCGAGGTGCGCGTGGCGCTGACCCGCAACGGCGGCTCGCTCGCCGACCCCGGCTCGGTGTCGTACATGTTCAACCGCAAGGGCGTCGTGATCGTCCCCAAGGGGTCGCTGACCGAGGACGACGTGCTCATGGCCGTCCTCGACGCGGGGGCCGAGGAGGTCAACGACCTCGGCGAGAACTTCGAGGTGGTCTGCGAGGCCTCCGACCTGATCCCCGTGCGCAAGGCGCTGCAGGACGCGGGCATCGACTACGAGTCGGCCGAGATGAGCTTCGTCCCCACGCTCAACGTCCCCCTCGACGAGGAGGGCGCCCGCAAGGTCTTCAAGCTCATCGACGCGCTCGAGGACAGCGACGACGTGCAGAACGTCTGGGCGAACTTCGACGTGAGCGACGAGGTCATGGAGAAGGTCGAGGCCTGACGCCGGAGCCGGGCAGAGGGGCGGAAAACCGGTGGCAGAGGCCGCCGGTGCCCGCATAGCTTGGCCGGTTGTGGAAATCCGTCATCTCACGAGCGACGACCTGGACGCCGTCCTCGACAACCGCAGGCGCGCCTTCGGCCCCTTGTCCGGCGGCGGTGCCGAGACCTGGCGCAAGCTCGTCTCCCCGATGCTGCCGGAAGGCCGTTACCTGGGCGCCTTCGACGGCTCCCGTCTCCTCGGCACGGCCAGGGTCAACCCGTACGTCCAGTGGTGGCACGGCCGCCCGCAGTCCATGGGCGGCGTGGCGAGCGTGACGGTGGCGCCGGAGGACCGCGGCAGGGGAGTGGGCCGGGCGCTCATGGACGCGGCGATCGAGCGCTGCGCGGAGCTCGGCCACGCGGTCTCCGCGCTCTACCCGGCCACCACGCCGCTGTACCGGAGCGCGGGGTACGAGCACGCCGGCGTGCTCCAGCGGGTCACCCTGCCCTCCGAGGCGCTGCGCACGCTGGGCGGCCCCGGCGGCGCGGCCGGCGCGGTCAAGCTGCGCCGGATGGGTCCCGCCGACGCGGCGAGCTCGTGGCGCTGATCGGCAGGGTGCACGCCGCCACGCGCGCGAGCGGGCCGCTGTGCTTCGACGAGCGGACCTGGCGGCTGTGGCTGGAGGACGACGACGACTTCTGCTATCTGGCCGAGGACGGGTTCGTCGTCTACCGGTGGAGCGACGGGAACATCGAGGTCGACAACCTGCTGGCGGGGTCGGAGGCGACGGCCAGGGCCCTGTGGTCGATGGTCGGCAGCGCCTCGTCCGTCGCGAAGTCGGTGACCGCCTGCGTCGACCCGGCCGACCCGGTGCTCTGGATGCTGCGGGAGCGGTCGAAGGACGAGGTCACCCAGACCCGGTGGATGTTCCGGCTGATCGACCTGCCCGCCGCGGTCGAGGGGCGGGGCTTCCCCGCCGGGGTCCGCGTCGAGACCCCCGTCGAGGTGACCGACTCCCGGCGCCCGGGCAACGCGGGCGCATGGCTGCTGCGGGTGGACGGCGGCTCCGGCTCCGTGACGCGGCGGGATGTGGCGAGTGGCGAGGGGGCACACGGGGACGCGACGCGGCTCACGATCGGCGGGATGTCCGCGCTGTTCGCCGGGGTGCCCACGGCCACGCTCCGCCGCGCCGGCCTGCTGACCGGCGGCTCTCCCGACGCCGACGACGCGCTGGACGCCGCGTTCGGCTGCAGCGCGTACATGATCGACTACTTCTGACGCACCCGCTCGGCCGCTGATCGCGATAGAGTGACCGACCGAACAGATGTTCGGCGCAGTGGCGGCCGCGCGGTGGCCGCGCCGCCGGGATCAGGGAGGCGTGCCGGTGCGGTTGCCCCAACTGCGGGTGATGGGCGTGGACCCGGGGCTGACGCGGTGTGGTCTCGGCGCCGTGGAGGGCCGTCCGGGCGCGCCGCTGAGCCTGCTGTCGGTCGGGGTGGTCCGCACCCCGGCCGACGACGACATCGGGTCCCGGCTGGTCGTCATCGAGGCGGAGATCGAGCGCTGGCTCGACGAGATCAGGCCCGACGCGGTCGCCGTCGAGCGGGTCTTCGCCCAGCACAACGTCCGTACGGTCATGGGGACGGCCCAGGCGTCGGCCGTCGCGATCGTCTGCGCCGCCCGGCGGGGGCTGCCGGTCGCGCTGCACACGCCGAGCGAGGTCAAGGCCGCCATCACGGGCAACGGCAACGCCGACAAGAAGCAGGTCGGCACGATGGTCACCCGGCTGCTGCGGCTCGACGCCATGCCCAAGCCCGCGGACGCGGCCGACGCGCTCGCCCTGGCCATCTGCCACGTCTGGCGCGGCGGCGTGCAGCACCGCCTGGGCGACGCCCTGGCCCGGGCCCGTTCCGGGGGTACGGTCCCCGCGGGCTCTGGTAGGACTGGGAGGCCCGGCGAAGTCGCGGCCGGGCGTCCGGACCGGGGAGGGAACACGCGGTGATCGCATCCGTTGCGGGGCAGGTGGCGGCGATCGGGGCCGACAGCGCCGTGGTCGAGGTGGGCGGCGTCGGAATGCTCGTCCACTGCACTCCCGGCACCCTGGCCGGGCTGCGCGTCGGCGAACCCGCCCGGCTGTCCACCTCGCTCGTCGTCCGCGAGGACTCGCTCACGCTGTACGGCTTCGCCTCCGACGACGAGCGCACGGTCTTCGAACTGCTCCAGACGGCCAGCGGGGTCGGGCCGCGCCTGGCCCTGGCCATGCTCGCGGTCCACGCGCCCAACGCGCTGCGGGTCGCGGTGGCGAGCGCCGACATCAAGGCCCTGACGATGGTGCCCGGCATCGGCCAGAAGGGCGCGCAGCGCATCGTGCTCGAACTCAAGGACAAGCTCGGCACCCCGGCGGCGGCCGTCGACGCCGCGCTGAACGGTGCGGCGGCGGCACCCGTCTGGCGCGACCAGGTCCACTCGGGACTGGTCGGGCTCGGCTACTCGTCCAGGGACGCCGACGAGGCGGTCGCGGCGGTCACCGCGGAGGCCGAGGCGGAGATCGCGGCCGGCCGCAGCCCCCAGGTGGCCGCGCTGCTCAAGTCCGCCCTGCGGGCGCTGAGCGTGCGGTGACCTCGTGAGCCGTGTGGTGTGTGGCGGGCTGATGGTTCGATGAAATTTTCACCGGGAAGCGGACGGGTCCCGGCAGGCCGAGCGGATGGTGTCGAGTGAGCTTCGAGCGGGATCTCGTGTCCCCGGAACCCGAGGGCGACGAGCGGGCGATCGAGGCCGCGCTGCGTCCCCGGCGCCTGGACGAGTTCATCGGCCAGGGCCGGGTGCGCGAGCAGTTGTCGCTGGTGCTGGAGAGCGCCCTGCGCCGCAACCGCCCGCCCGACCACGTCCTGATGAGCGGCGGCCCCGGGCTCGGCAAGACGACGCTCGCCATGATCATCGCCTCTGAGCTCGGCGCGCCGCTGCGGATGACCTCGGGCCGGCGCTGGAGCGCGCCGGCGACCTCGCCGCGATCCGTGTCCACGCCTGACCGAGGGCGAGGTCCTGTTCATCGACGAGATCCGACCGCATGGCCCGCCCGGCGGAGGAGATGCTCTACCTCGCCATGGAGGACTTCCGGGTGGACATCGTCGTCGGCAAGGGCCCGGGCGCCACCTCGATCCCCCTCGACATCGCCCCGTTCACGCTGGTCGGGGCCACCACCCGGGCGGGGCTGCTGCCCGCGCCGCTGCGCGACAGGTTCGGCTTCACCGCCCACATGGACTTCTACGAGGTCGCCGAGCTCGAGCAGGTGCTGCGGCGCTCCGCGCGGCTGCTGTCGGTGGAGCTGCCGGACGAGGGCGCCTACGAGATCGCCCGCCGCTCGCGCGGCACGCCCCGCATCGCCAACCGCCTGCTCCGGCGGGTGCGCGACTTCGCAGAGGTCCGCGCGGAGGGCGTGATCACCCGTGAGATCGCGGCGGCGGCGCTCAACCTGTACGAGGTCGACGCCGAGGGGCTGGACCGGCTCGACCGGGCCGTGCTCGACGCGCTGCTGCGCAAGTTCGGCGGCGGCCCGGTGGGCCTGTCGACGCTCGCCGTGGCCGTGGGGGAGGAGCCGGAGACCGTCGAGGTCGTGGCCGAGCCCTTCCTGGTGCGGCAGGGCCTGCTGGCCCGCACCCCGAGGGGCCGCGTCGCCACCGCCGCCGCCTGGGCGCATCTCGGCCTGACTCCGCCTCCTGACGCGGTCGGCTCGGTGGCGGTGCCGACGCTCTTCGACGAGTCCTGAACGCCGGCGCGGCGGCTGGAAGCGGAAACTGGGGCAAAGAGGTAACAGACCGATTGCGAAGCCCATGAAACGGGAACTTTCCTGCCCGCCGAGCCGTGGGTTCGTTGCCGGGCTTCTGCGTGCTCGCATACACTGCGTGGCTTGACTGGCCGCACACGCGAGAAGTCGCGGTGGCCCGCGTGTGAAGCGCACAAGACCTCCGGCGTCAGGCCGGTTCATCACGTTACGGAAGGGTGGCCCCCGTGGGTAACAACCCGCTTGGGACGTTCCTGCCACTGATCTTGCTGGTAGTGGTTTTCTACTTCCTCCTGATCCGCCCCCAGCGCAAGCGGCAGCAGGAGCAGATCCAGATGCAGAACTCCCTGACCCCGGGCGTCCGGGTCATGACCACGACAGGCCTGTTCGCGACGGTCGTCGCACTGCAGGACGACGACGTCGTGCTGGAGGTGGCCCCCGGCGTCGAGACCCGCTGGGCCAAAGCGGCGATCGGCCGGGTGCTCACTCCCGTGGACGAGGTGACGGACGGGGAGGCCGAAGAGACCGTGACGGATGGTCCCGACACGGGGAACGGTGACGATACGAGCACCAAGCAGTCCTGAGTAGGCTGATCACAACCTTTCGACGAAAGAACTGACCTCCAGTGGCCCCACCGACCAGTAGCCAGAGCAAGCCTGGACGCACACTCCTGCTGCTCCTTGCGCTCATCCTCGTCATGGGCGCGACGGTCGCCCTCCAGAAGGCGTTCGTTCCCAAGTTCGGCCTCGACCTCGCGGGCGGCACCACTGTGACGCTCTCGCCGGTCACGGCGAACGGGAAGGCGCCGTCGCAGGAGAGCCTCGACCGAGCCGTGACGATCATTCGGCAGCGCGTCAACGGCACCGGCATCTCCGACGCCCAGGTCGCGAAGTCGAACGACAACATCGTGATCCAGATCCCGGGCGCGGGCCGGGAGGAGGCGCTCCGGCTGGTGTCGACCACCGCCGAACTGCGCATGCGGCAGGTGCTCGCGGTGGCCGCCGCCAAGGCGCCGCCGGCTCAGGTGCCCACGGCGGCGCCCACGCCCAGCGGGTCGGCCGCGGCGACGCCGGCGGCCACTTCGAAGGCGTCCACGCCGGCCAGGGAAAGCGCGGCCCCGAACGGGAACGCGACCCCGGCGGGCCGTGCCCTGTCGAAGGCGCTGACCGCGCCGTCGCCGGAGCCGAGCACCTCGACGAGGGCCACGACTCACCACAGGGCGGGCGCCGGGACAGCCCGGGGGGCCCGGGCCAAGGCGTCGCCCTCGGCGGCTCCCAGCCCCACGCCGACGGCGAGCCCGGAGGACACGAGCGACCCACTGGCCGGTCAGGACACCAGCGGCATCGACCCGGCGCTGCTCACCGAGTTCCGCAAGATCGACTGCACCGCGAAGAACCGCGGCCAGGGCGCCATCGACGACCCGAACAAGCAGATCGTCGCCTGCAGCGACGACGGCTCGGCGCGGTACATCCTGGACAAGGCCGCGGTGCAGGGCACCGAGATCAGCGGCGCGCAGGCGGGCACCGACCCCACCACCGGTGAGTGGATCGTCCAGGTCGACTTCAAGTCGAAGGGCGCCACCCAGTTCGCCGACATCACCCGGCGCATCACCAGCCTGCCGGCCCCGCGCAACCAGCTCGCCAACGTGCTGGACGGCGTCGTGATCGTCGCTCCGACGATCGAAGAGGCCATCCCCGGCGGCAGCGCCCGCATCTCCGGCAGCTTCACCCAGAAGACGGCCACCGAGCTGGCCGACCAGCTCAAGTACGGCGCGCTGCCGCTGAAGTTCCAGCAGAGCTCTGTCGTGTCGGTCTCCTCGACCCTCGGGCAGGACCAGCTCAACGGCGGTCTCATCTCCGGCGCGCTCGGCCTGATCGTCGTCATGATCTACCTGCTGCTCTACTACCGCGGCCTCGGGCTCATCGGCATCGCCAGCCTGGGCGTGGCCACCGTGTTCACCTACCTGACGGTGGACGTGCTGAGCCACAACGCCGGCTTCCGGCTCTCGCTGCCGCACATCATCGGCCTGGTGGTCTCGATCGGCATCACCGCGGACTCGTTCATCGTGTACTTCGAACGGATCCGCGACGAGATCAAGGAGGGTCACCGCACGCTGCGCTCGGCGGTGGAGGTGGCCTGGCGGCGCGCCCGGCGGACCATCCTGGTCGCCGACGCCGTCATGTTCATCGCCGCGGTGGTGCTCTACTTCCTCGCGGTCGGCGACGTGGCCGGCTTCGCGTTCGCGATGGGCCTGACGACGCTCATCGACATCGTGGTGGTGTTCCTGTTCACCAAGCCGCTGATGTCCCTCGTGGCGCGGTTGCGGTTCTTCTCGAAGGGCCACAAGCTGTCCGGACTCGACGCGGAGCGCATGGGCCGCACCAGCCCCGCCGAGCAGACTCTGCAGGAGGCGTGATGCCGGGAGTGATCAGCCGCCTCTACCGCGGCGACATCAACATCGACTTCGTCGGCAAGCGCAAGATCTGGTACGGCCTGTCGGTCTTCCTGCTGGCCGTCTCCATCCTGGGCCTGGCGCTGCACGGGCTGAACCTGGGCGTGGAGTTCCGGGGCGGCTCGGTGTTCGACTTCAAGCGCACACCCGGCTCCAGCCTCGAACAGGTCCGCGAGACCGTCGCGGACGCCGGAGTCCACCAGGTCATCGTGCAGCAGGCCGGCCCGAACTGGCGGGTCACCACCGAGAGCCTCAAGGGCGACGAGGTGACCAAGGTCCAGCAGACGGTCGCCCAGAAGTACGGCGTCACGGAGGACCAGGTCAGCTCGCAGGTCATCGGCGCGACCTGGGGTGGTGAGGTCTCGCAGAAGGCCTGGATCGGCCTCGCGGTCTTCATGATCGCGATCATGCTGTACCTGTCGGTGGCCTTCGAGTGGCGGATGGCCCTCGCGGCGATCGTCGCCCTCGTCCACGACCTCGTGATCACCGCGGGCGTCTACGCCTGGTCGGGCTTCGAGGTCACCCCGGCGACCATGCTCGGCTTCCTCACGATCCTCGGTTACTCGTTGTACGACGCGGTCGTCGTCTTCGACATGATCAAGGAGGTCACCGGCAAGCTCGGCACGAGCGCGAAGATGACCTACACGCAGGCCGCCAACAACGCGCTCAGCCACACGCTGATCCGGTCGCTGAACACCTCGCTGGTGGCGATCCTGCCGGTGGCGGCGATCCTGTTCATCGGCACCACGCTGCTCGGCGCGGGCACGCTGAAGGACCTGTCGCTGGCCCTGTTCGTCGGCATGATCGTCGGTACGTACTCGTCCCTGTGCGTGGCGACGCCGATCCTGGTCACGCTCAAGGAGCGGGAGCCCAAGTGGCAGGCGCTGGCCCAGCGGGTGCACGCCAAGCAGGTCTCCGCCGCCAAGGCCGCCGCCAAGGAGCCCGTCTCGGCCGGCTCGCAGAACGTCACCACCACGACCACGGAGAAGCGCAAGAAGCGCTGACGCCGTCTCGTCGCAGGTGCCCCCGGAACCCGCCCGGTTCCGGGGGCGCCTTCATGTCGGGCGGGGCCTTATCTCGGGCGATCCCGTTAGGCTTGGGCGTCGTGACTGACTGGACGGCTCTCATCAGGGATGTCCCGGACTATCCGAAGCCGGGCATCCTCTTCAAGGACATCACCCCGCTGCTGGCGGACCACGCGGCCTTCACGCAGGTCGTGGACGAGCTCGGGGACGGCCTGGCGTTCGACAAGGTGGTCGGCATCGAGGCGCGGGGCTTCATCCTCGCCGCGCCGGTGGCCTACCGCAGCGGTGCGGGGTTCGTACCAGTGCGCAAAAAGGGCAAATTGCCCGCCGACACGTACGAGGCGTCCTATGATCTGGAGTACGGCTCCGCGACGATCGAGGTGCACGCCGACGCCTTCGACCCCGGCGACCGGGTCCTGATCGTGGACGACGTCCTCGCCACGGGCGGCACGGCCCGGGCGGCGGTGGAGCTGGTCAGAAGGACGGGCGCGGAGGTCGTGGCCGTGTCCTTCCTGATGGAGCTGTCCTTCCTCTCCGGCCGCGACCGGCTGCCGGGCCTGGACGTCCGCACCCTGCTCGCCGTCTGAGCCGTGCGGGCCGCTCAGGGGGCACGCGGCCGAGAGTGCTGTGGCAGCACGGATACACTGTGGAATCTGGACTCGACGTGAGGAGTCTGTGTGCCCCGTGAAGTGGTCGTGCCCGACAGCGCGCGGGTCGATCGCGGAGTGATCTCCCGCGACGCCCCCGAGCCCGTCGCAGACGTGCCCCCCGACGCGGCGCGCGACCCCGCGGCGGTCCCGGAGGACAAGCCGGCGTCGCCGGCCACGCGACGGAGGCTCGCCCGTTTCGGGGGGCAGTGGGGTGCTATGAATCCGGTGTTGGAACCGCTCTTCAAGACGGTCCGTGCCACCCATCCCAAAGCCGACCTGCGGCTGATCGAGCGCGCGTACGACGTCGCCGCCTACCATCACCGCGATCAGAAGCGCAAGAGCGGCGACCCGTACATCACCCACCCGCTCGCGGTGGCGACGATCCTGGCGGAGCTGGGCACGGACGACGAGACGCTGTGCGCCGCCCTGCTGCACGACACCGTCGAGGACACCGCCTACAGCCTCGACGAGTTACGAGCCGACTTCGGCGACAACATCGCGTTGCTCGTCGACGGCGTGACCAAGCTCGACAAGGTGAAGTTCGGCGACGCGGCACAGGCCGAGACCGTGCGCAAGATGGTCGTCGCGATGTCGCGCGACATCCGCGTGCTGGTGATCAAGCTGGCCGACCGGCTGCACAACATGCGGACCATGCGCTACATGCCCGAGCACAAGCGCCAGCAGAAGTCCCGCGAGACGCTGGAGATCTTCGCTCCGCTGGCCCACCGGCTCGGCATGAACACCATCAAGTGGGAGCTGGAGGACCTCGCGTTCGCCATGCTCTACCCGAAGCGGTACGACGAGATCGCCCGGATGGTGTCGGAGCGCGCGCCGCGCCGCGACCTGTTCCTGCACGAGGTCATCGAGAAGGTCTCCGCCGACCTGCGCGAGGCGAAGATCAAGGCGACCGTGCGCGGCCGGCCCAAGCACTACTACTCGATCTACCAGAAGATGATCGCCAAGGGCGTGGCCTTCGACGACATCTACGACCTGGTGGGCATCCGCGTCCTGGTCGACACGGTCCGCGACTGCTACGCCGCGCTCGGAACGATCCACGCCCAGTGGAAGCCGGTGCCGGGGCGGTTCAAGGACTACATCGCCATGCCCAAGTTCAACATGTACCAGTCGCTCCACACGACGGTCATGGGCCCCGAGGGCAAGGCCATCGAACTGCAGATCCGGACGCGGGCCATGCACAACCGCGCCGAGTACGGCGTGGCCGCGCACTGGAAGTACAAGGAGGAGATGACCGGGGCCGCCGGCAAGGTCAAGCAGGTCAACGACATGGCCTGGCTCCGCCAGCTCCTCGACTGGCAGAAGGAGACCTCCGACCCCGGGGAGTTCCTGGAGTCGCTGCGCTTCGACCTGTCGGTCTCGGAGGTGTTCGTCTTCACCCCGCGCGGCCAGGTGATCGCCCTGCCCGAGGGCGCCACCCCGGTCGACTTCGCGTACGCCGTGCACACCGAGGTCGGCCACCGATGTATCGGCGCGCGGGTGAACGGCAGGCTGGTCCCGCTGGAGTCCCGCCTCGGCAACGGCGACACCGTCGAGATCTTCACCTCGAAGTCGCCGGACGCGGGACCGTCCAGGGACTGGCTGAAGTTCGTCAAGAGCGGCCGGGCCCGCAACAAGATCCGCCAGTGGTTCACCAAGGAGCGCCGCGAGACCGCCATCGAGGCGGGCAAGGAGGCCATCGGGCGGGCCATGCGCAAGCAGGGCCTGCCGCTGCAGCGGCTGATGTCCGGCGAGGCGCTGCTGGCCCTGGCCAGGGACCTGCGCTACGCAGACGTCTCGGCCCTGTACGCGGCCGTCGGCGAGGGGCACGTCGCGGCCCAGTCGGTCGTGGAAAAGCTCGTACAGGCCCTGGGCGGCGTCGAGGGGGCCGAGGAGGACATCGCCGAGGCCCAGGTCCCCACGCGGCTCAAGGGCCGTCTGAGGGCCAACTCGAACGCCGGCGTGATCGTCGCGGGCGACCCGGACGTGTGGGTCCGCCTGTCGCGCTGCTGCACCCCGGTGCCGGGGGACGAGATCGTCGGGTTCGTCACGCGGGGGCACGGCGTGTCGGTGCACCGCACCAACTGCCCGAACGTGGAGCAGCTCAGCGCCCACCCCGACCGGCTGGTCGAGGTCTCCTGGTCGCCCGGGGACGACTCGGTCTTCCTCGTCGCCATCCAGGTGGAGGCGCTCGACCGGCCCCGCCTGCTGTCGGACGTCACGCGGACCCTGTCCGACCAGCACGTGAACATCCTGTCGGCCTCGGTGACGACCAGCCGCGACCGGGTGGCGATCAGCAAGTTCACCTTCGAGATGGGCGACCCCAAGCACCTCGGCCACGTGCTCAAGGCGGTGCGCACCGTCGCGGGCGTCTACGACGTCTACCGCGTGACCAACTGACGCCCGCGGCCGGGGCGCCCGGAACAACAGGGCCGGCGACCGGGCGGCCCCGCCTGCAACATCTTCGCCAAGCGGCGGACATGCGAATCCCGGCGTGACAAGAGGTCACGCCGGGACTCACGCGAAGCGGGTCAGGAGAACTCGGCGAGCGTGCGCTCCGCCTCCTGGAGCCAGGAGCGGCGGGCGGCCAGCGCCTCCTCCGCCTCCTTGACGTCCTTGTCCCGGCCGGCCGTCTGGGCCTTGGCCAGCCGCGTCTCCAGCTGGTCGATCGACCTGCGGAGCTGGTTGACCGTGTCCTGGGCGCGAGCCCTGGCCTCGGGGTTGGAGCGCTTCCACTCGGACTCCTCGGCCCTGCGGACCGCGTCGTCGACCTTGCGCAGCCCGCCCTCCAGACGGTCGCGCTGGTCGCGCGGCACCGGGCCCGCGGCCTCCCAGCGCTCCAGGATGCCCCGCAACGCCGTGCGCGCGGCCCGCGCGTCGGTGACCGGCAGCAGCTTCTCGGCCTCGGCCAGCAGGGCCTCCTTCACCTCGGCGTTCGCCGCGAAGGAGGCGTCCCGCTCCGCGAACACCGCCGAGCGGGCCTGGAAGAACTGGTCCTGGGCGGCCTTGAAGCGCGCCCACAGCTCGTCCTCGACCTCGCGGGAGGCGCGTCCCGCGGCCTTCCACTGGCGCATCAGCTCCCGGTAGGCCGCCGCGGTGGCGTTCCAGTCCGTCGAGTCCGCCAGGGCCTCCGCCTCGCTGACGATGTGCTCCTTGGTGCCGCGCACCGCGTCGCGCTGCTGGTCGAGCGAGGAGAAGTACGCCTTGCGCCGCTTGGCGAAGGCCGTACGCGCCGTGGACAGCCTCTTCCACAGCGTCGCCTCGGTGGCCCGGTCGACCCGCTCGGCGGCCTTCCACTCGTCGACGAGCTGCCGCAGCCGCTCACCGCCGGACTTCCAGTGCGTCGTCTCCTCGGCGATGCGCTCGGCCTCGGCGACGATGCGCTCCTTCACCTCGCGCGCGTGCGCCCGGGCCTGGTCGCGCGCGGCCCGTAGCTCCTCGCGCCGCTTGCCGACCAGCTCGGTCAGCGCCGTCAGCCGGTCCTGCAGCGAGCCGAGGTCGCCGACCGCGTGCGCCTCGGCCACCGACTCCCGCAGCTTGGCGATGCTCGCCTCGGCCTGGGCCGGCGCGAGGTCGGTGCCGCGCACCCGCTGCTCCAGGAGCTGCACCTGGCCCGCCAGCTCGTCGAACTTCCGGCGGTAGTAGGCCAGCGCCTCCTCCGGCTCACCGGCCTGCCAGGACCCGACGGCCCGTTCTCCCTCAGCCGTACGCACGTAGACGGTGCCGTCCTCGTCTACCCGGCCCCACGGGTCGGTGCTCACCGTGTCCTCCCGCACTTGAATCAGCCTCCAGGGCTCGATGTGCCCTTGGTTGTATTACGTCAGCTCTTGCTGGTGATTGTCACGTCTTTGATGACCACGGGCTGCTTCGGGGCACCAGTGCCGTCCCCGCCGGCACTGGGGATGACGCCCTTCTTGGCGACCTTGTCCACGATTTCGAGTCCTTTGGTCACCGTACCGAAAGGCGTGTAGTCGGGGGTCAGCCCGGTGTCCCCGAACACGATGAAGAACTGGCTTCCGTTGGTGTTCGGGCCGCTGTTCGCCATCGCGATCACGCCCCGCGTGTACTTGGCGCCCGCCAGGTTCTCGTTGGCGAAGCGGTAGCCGGGGCCGCCCTGGCCGTCGGTCGGGTTCTTGCCGTCGGCCTTGGCCAGCGGGTCGCCGCACTGCAGGATCGGGAAGTCCGTGCCCATCCGGTGGCACTTCGTGTTGTCGAAGTAGTCCTTGGAAGCAAGGAACTTGAACGAGTTGACCGTGCAGGGCGCCTTCTCGCTGTCCAGCCTCGCGACGATGTCGCCGAGGTTGGTCTTGATGGTCATGGTCGCCGGGGCGGTGCTCACCTTCTCCGGGGGCATGCCGACGTTCTTGACCTGGCCGCTGCCCTCGTCCGCGACGTAGCCGCAGGTGCCCTTGGCCGGGTCGTACGGCTTGGGGTCGGCCACGGCGGGCTTGATGCTCGCCGACGGCGACGCGGACGCCGTGGCGCTGCTGTCGTCGCGACCGAGAAGGGTCGTCGCCGCCACCACGCCGCCGATCACCACCACCACGGCCGCGGTGGTGCCTATGATCGCGGTGCGCCGCGACTTCTGCTCGCGTTCCGCGCGTGCCCGCAGCTGCCGTTCGTAGTGCTCCCGGGCCAGCTGCTTCTGCCGGTCCTTGCCGGTGACCACTTCGACCTCCCGACTGTCCTGTTTCCCATGGTCGTACGCCCGGACGCGATCTCGCCGGCGCGTGCCCGCCACACCCGGGAGGTGCTCCGGGAACGGCGGCCCGTTCTATAGCATCCGGCTCGACTGCTCCAAGAATGACTATTGAGGTGGGCGAATCGTATCGGCTGACGGGTATTGGTTCGCAGCCTGCCGACCCGCACCGGTACCCTTCGGTTACATTCGCTCGCGCAATCCTTGATTGATCCGTAGAGACGCAGAGGCCGCTTCCGTGCTCGTCGCCGGGTTTCCCGCAGGGTCGTTCCAGACCAACTGTTACGTCGTCGCTCCCGCTGCAGGCGAGGAGTGCGTGGTCGTCGACCCAGGTCAGGACGCCGTGGAGGATCTCGACGCGCTGCTACGCGAGCACCGGCTCAAGCCGGTTGCGGTGCTGCTCACCCACGGCCACATCGACCACGTGTGGTCGGTGGCCCCGGTGTGCGGCGCCCGCGACGTGCCCGCGTGGATCCACCCGGAGGACCGCGACCTGCTGTCGGACCCGGCGAAGGGGTTCCCGCCACAGGCGGGCCAGGCGTTCGGCGGGCTGAAACTTTCCGAGCCCGATGACGTGCGGGAGCTGGCCGACGGGGCCGTGCTGTCGCTGGCCGGGCTGGAGCTCACGGTCGAGCACAGGCCGGGCCATACCAAGGGGTCGGTGACGTTCCGGACGCCCGTCGAGGACTCCCAGGTCCTGTTCGCGGGCGACCTGCTGTTCGCCGGCTCCATCGGCCGTACCGACCTGCCCGGCGGCGACTACGCCGCCATGCTGCGCAGCCTCGCCAAGACGCTGACGCTGCCGGACGAGACCACGGTCCTGCCCGGCCACGGACCTCAGACGACCATCGGCCGCGAGCGCGCGACCAACCCCTTCCTCAGGGACGTCGCGCCGCACGCAGGCCCGACCAGGGGATTGTGATGACCTTTCAGGCGCCCAAGGGCACCTTCGACTGGATGCCACCGCGTTCGGAGTGGGCTCTCGCCGTACGGGACGCCCTGGCCGCGCCGGCCCGCCGCGCCGGTTACGGCTACATCGAGACGCCGGCCTTCGAGGACACGGCGCTGTTCTCGCGCGGCGTCGGCGAGTCGACCGACATCGTGACCAAGGAGATGTACACGTTCACGAGCCGGGGCGGCCAGTCACTGACGCTGCGCCCCGAGGGCACCGCGAGCGTGATGCGTGCCGTGCTCGAACACGGCCTGTACGGCGGGCCGCTGCCGATCAAGCTGTGGTATTCGGGCAGCTACTTCCGCTACGAGCGGGCCCAGGCGGGGCGCTATCGCCACTTCTCCCAGGTGGGGGCGGAGGCCCTGGGGGCCGAGGACCCGGCGCTCGACGCCGAGCTGATCGTGCTGGCGATGGACGGCTACGCCTCGCTGGGCCTGCGCGGCGTCCGGCTGCTGCTGAACTCGCTCGGCTGCAAGGAGTGCCGCCCGGCCTACCGCGCCGCACTGCAGGACTTCCTGCGCGGCCTGGACCTCGACGAGCCCACCCGCAACCGGATCGAGATCAACCCGCTGCGGGTGCTCGACGACAAGCGCCCCGAGGTGCGCGCGCAGCTGGAGAACGCGCCGCTGGTTACCGACCACCTGTGCGGGGCCTGCAAGGCCTACCACGAGGAGGTCAGGGGCCTGCTGACGGCCGCCGGCGTGACGTACGAGGACGACCCCCGGCTCGTGCGCGGCCTGGACTACTACACGCGTACGACCTTCGAGTTCCTGCACGACGGCCTGGGCGCCCAGTCGGCGGTCGGCGGGGGCGGGCGCTACGACGGGCTGAGCGAGCAGATCGGCGGCCCGGCGCTGCCCAGCGTGGGCTGGGCACTCGGGGTGGACCGTACGGTGCTGGCGATGGAGGCCGAGGGCCTGCTCGCCGAGCGCCCCCGCGGCGTCGAGGTGTTCGCCGTCCCGCTCGGCGAGGAGGCCAGGCGGCGCGTGTTCCCGCTCGTGAGCGAGCTGCGCCGGGCCGGTCTCGCGGTCGACATGGCCTTCGGCGGCCGTGGCGTCAAGGGCGCGATGAAGGCCGCCGACCGCAGCGGCGCGCGGTACGCGCTCATCCTCGGCGACCGAGATATCGAGGCGGGAGCCGTGCAAGTGAAGGACCTGACCACAGCCGACCAGACCGCGGTTCCGCTCGCGGAGGTCGTCCAGTTCTTGAAGGGGAAACTCTCGTGATCCGCACCCACGAGGCAGGCACGCTCCGCAAGGAGCACGCGGGCCAGAAGGTGACGCTGGCCGGATGGGTGGCGCGCCGGCGCGACCACGGCGGCGTGGTCTTCATCGACCTGCGCGACGCCTCCGGCTCGGCCCAGGTGGTCTTCCGCGAGGAGGACCACGCTCACGACCTGCGCGCGGAGTACTGCGTGAAGGTCACAGGCGAGGTACGCCAGCGCCCGGCCGGCAACGAGAACCCCGATCTGCCCACGGGCGAGATCGAGGTCGTCGCCTCCGAGGTGGAGGTGCTGAGCGAGTCGGCGCCGCTGCCGTTCCCGATCGAGGGCAGCTCGGGCGTGTCGGAGGAGGCGCGGCTGAAGTACCGCTACCTCGACATCCGCCGTCAGCGGATCGCCGACGCGCTGCGGATCCGCTCGCAGGCGACCTACCTCGCCAACGAGGTCATGCGCGAGCGCGGGTTCGTCTACGTCGAGACGCCGAACCTGACCCGCTCGACGCCCGAGGGCGCCCGCGACTTCCTGGTGCCCGTCCGGCTCCAGCCGGGCAACTGGTACGCCCTGCCGCAGTCGCCCCAGCTGTTCAAGCAGCTCCTCATGGTGTCCGGCCTGGAGCGCTACTACCAGCTCGCCCGCTGCTTCCGCGACGAGGACCTGCGGGCCGACCGGCAGCCCGAGTTCACCCAGATCGACATCGAGATGTCCTTCGTGGACCAGGACGACGTGATCGAGCTGGGCGAGGCGCTCATCGGGCGGATCTGGAAGGAGACGCTCGGCTACGAGCTGCCCACGCCGCTGCCCCGGATGACGTACGCCGAGGCGATGGCGCGGTACGGGTCGGACAAGCCCGACCTGCGCTTCGGCGTCGAGCTGACCGACCTCACGGACTACTTCTCCGGCACCTCGTTCCGCGTCTTCCAGGCGCCGTACGTGGGCGCGGTCGTGATGCCCGGCGGCGCCTCGCAGACCCGCAGGGAGCTCGACGCCTGGCAGGAGTGGGCCAAGTCGCGCGGCGCGCGCGGCCTGGCGTACGTGCTGGTGCAGGAGGACGGCACGCTGGGCGGCCCGGTGGCCAAGAACCTGTCGGAGACCGAGCTGGCCGGCCTCGCCGAGGCGACCGGCGCCAAGCCCGGCGACGCGGTCTTCTTCGCGGCCGGCGCGCGCGCGGCCTCCCGCGACCTGCTCGGCGCGGCCCGCCTGGAGATCGGCCGCCGCTGCGACCTGATCGACGAGTCGCAGTGGTCGTTCCTGTGGATCGTCGACGCCCCGATGTTCGAGGAGGACGGCGAGGGCGGCTGGACCCCGGTCCACCACCCGTTCACCTCGCCGAAGCCCGAGTGGGCCGACACCTTCCAGGACAACCCCGGCGAGGCTCTGGCGTACGCGTACGACATGGTCTGCAACGGCATGGAGATCGGCGGCGGCTCGATCCGTATCCACCGCGCCGAGATGCAGCAGCGCGTGTTCGACGTGCTCGGCATCTCCAAGGAGGAGGCCGAGAGCAAGTTCGGCTGGCTGCTTGAGGCGTTCAAGTACGGCCCGCCGCCGCACGGCGGCATCGCCTACGGCTGGGACCGCGTCTGCATGCTGCTCGCGGGCGGCGAGTCGATCCGGGACGTGATCGCGTTCCCGAAGACGGCGTCCGGCTTCGACCCGCTGAGCGGGGCGCCCACCCCGATCAGCCCGGAGCAGCGCAAGGAGGCCGGCGTGGACGCCACGCCGAAGGGCGACAGGCCCGAGCCCGCCGCGCAGCAGAGCTGATCCCGACACAGGACGCCCCCGCGACACCGGTCGCGGGGGCCGTCGTGCGTCCGGGGACGCTCAGACGATGGTCACGTCCTTGATCACGACCTTCTTCTTGGGGGCGTTGGAGCCCTCGCCCCGCACGTCGGCGGTGGGGTCGCCGTTGAACGGGATGATCCCGCCTCTGGCGATCTTGTCGACCACGTTCATGCCCTTGCTCACCACGCCGATCATGGTGAACGCGCCGCCGGCGGCGGTCAGCTGGCTGTTCTCGTCGCTGAAGGAGATGAAGAACTGGCTGCCGTTGGAGTTGGCGTCCTCCGTGTTCTGCGCCAGTCCGACGGTTCCCCGGACGAGCGGCATGCCGCCGAGGTTCTCGTCGTCGAACAGGTAGCCGGGGCCGCCCGTGCCGTCCTCCTTGCGCTTGCCGTCGCCCGTGGCCAGGGGGTCGCCGCACTGCAGCATGCCGAGTCCGACGGTCTCCACGGTGGCGAGGCGGTGGCACTTCGTGTTGTCGTAGAAGTTCTTACTGGCCAGGAACGCGAGCGAGTTCACCGCGCACGGCACGTCCTTCGTGGCCAGGTCGATGACGATCTCGCCCTGGTTGGTCGTGATGATCATCTGCTTGGCCAGGATGACCCTCCTGGTCAGCTTGCTGGGCGGGAAGCCCACGAACTTCGACGGGGCGCCCGTGTCGTCCTTGCGGTACTGGCAGGTGACCTGACGCAGGCTGGTGGGCTGGGCCGTCGGCGTGGGGTTCGCGAGCTCGGTGTGCTGCACCTTGGGACCCTCTGAGTCAGAGGGCGAGGCGGAGGCCGATGGGGTGGCCTCGGCCGTGGTCCCGGCCGAGCCGTCACTGCAGGCCACCAGGCTGCCCGCCAGCGCGAGGAGCCCCAGCCCGGCGCCGAGGGTGCCACGCAGGCGGCGACGGGGGGTGGTCGCGCGCCCGGTCGTGCTCACGCGCGAAGCCGGTTGCTTCTGCCGATCAGTGTCGGTCACCGCTATGCCTTCCCTTTCCCCTTTTGTTACGACTGATGCGTCACTCTATCCGTGATCCCGTCGGCTTCGTGTAAAGCAGACGTCCCAGGGGTATCACGACAGTTTGCGCTCATCTTGCTCTCAGATCCGCCTGGGAACCTCCTGCCGAGCGAATCCGTACAAGGGAGTACGGCTCGCGATCCGCGCCCCGGTTGCCGTCTCAGGAGCGATGCACGATGTTCGACCAGGTCTTCGGACTCCCGGCCCATGCTCTCATCGTCCACGCGGCCGTGATCTTCGCGCCGCTGCTCGCGGTGCTGTCGATCGCGTACGCCGCGCTGCCCCGCCTCCGGCACAAGCTCGACTGGGCCCTGGTCGTGACCGCCGTGGTGGCCCTCGGCTCGGTGTTCGCGGCAAAGGAGAGCGGGGAGGCGCTGGAGCACCGGCTGTTCCAGGGCCGGCCCTCCCCGGCGATCGAGGTCCACAGCGGCCTCGCGGACATCCTCGTGCCGGTGACCGCGATCCTGACCGTCGCGTCCCTGCTGATGGTGTGGCTCACCCGGGCCCGCCGCGCCCCCGAGGGCGGCGGCACGCGGGCCGTCGCCCTGGTCGTGTCGGCCGCCGCCGTGATCCTCGCCGTGGCCGTCGGCTACTACGCCGTACGGACCGGGCACACGGGCGCGACGGCCGTGTGGGGCCGCTGACGGTAGTGTCGGCGATGTGGAGAGCCTGTTCGATTCGGCCGCCGAGGAGGCGCACCGGGGCCAGGAGCCGCTGGCCGTGCGGATGCGGCCGCGCTCGCTGGAGGAGGTGATCGGCCAGCGGCACCTGCTGGGGCCCGGCACGCCGCTGCGCCGTCTGGTGGAGAGCGACGCCCCCATGTCGCTGTTCCTGTGGGGACCCCCGGGCACCGGCAAGACCACGCTGGCGTACGTCGTCGCGGGCGCGACCAAGCGGAGGTTCGTGGAGATCTCGGCCGTCTCCGCCGGGGTCAAGGACGTGCGCGCCGCCATCGACCAGGCCCGCCGCGAGCTCGGCATGACCGGCAGGCAGACCGTGCTGTTCGTGGACGAGGTCCACCGGTTCAACAAGGCGCAGCAGGACGCGCTGCTGCCCGCGGTGGAGAACCGCTGGGTCACGTTCATCGGCGCGACGACGGAGAACCCGTTCTTCTCCGTCATCTCCCCGCTGCTGTCCCGCTCGCTGCTGCTCACCCTGGAGCCGCTGGCCGAAGACGACGTCCGCGCCGTCCTGGAGCGCGCGGTGGCCGACCCGCGCGGCCTCGGCGGGCGCGTCACGCTGCACCCCGACGCCCTCGACCAGCTCGTACGGCTGGCCGGCGGCGACGCCCGGCGCTCGCTGACCTACCTGGAAGCCGCCGCGATGCTGGCAGGCGACGTCACGGTGGAGGTCGTGGAGAAGGCCGTCGACAAGGCGGCCGTGCGCTACGACCGCCAGGGCGACCAGCACTACGACGTGGTCAGCGCGTTCATCAAGAGCATGCGGGGCTCGGACGCCGACGCCGCGCTGCACTACCTCGCGCGGATGGTGGAGGCGGGGGAGGACCCGCGGTTCATCGCCCGCCGGATCGTGATCTTCGCCAGCGAGGACGTCGGGATGGCCGATCCCACGTGCCTGCAGGTCGCGGTGGCCGCCGCCCAGGCCGTGGAGTTCATCGGCCTGCCCGAGGGCAGGATCAACCTCGCCCAGGCGGTCATCCACTGCGCGCTGGCGCCCAAGTCGAACGCGGTCGTCAAGGCGATCGGCGCGGCCTCCGACGACGTGCGGCGCGGCATGGTGGGCCGCATCCCCGACCACCTGCGCGACGCGCACTACCCGGGCGCGAAGAAGCTCGGCCACGGCAGGGGCTACCAGTACCCGCACGACTTCGAGCACGGCCTCGTCCGCCAGGACTACGCCCCGGAGGAGCTGCGGGAGCGCCGCTACTACGAGCCGACCGCGCACGGCGCGGAGGCGCGGTTCGCGGAGCGCTGGGCGAAGATCCGCAGCTTCCTGCGCGGCGGCTGAGCACCGCCGGTGTGCGGCCCGGGGTGTGTGGCGCGGAACGGCGGGCAGGGCGTTCGCGGTAAGGTCTTGCCATTCCAGCTCCGTTGATCTAGGGAGATCGGCACATGCTTACCGCGGGAGAGCTGGCGGGCCTCGTGGTCGCCATTTTCTGGGTGATCCTGGTCTGCTTCATGGTCGTCGTGCTGGTCAGGCTGGCCAGACTGCTGACCGAGACCCGCAAGTCCGTGGCCGAGCTGAGCGACCGCATCGCCCCGCTCCTCGACGACATGAGCCAGACCGTCTCCGAGGCCAACCGGCGGCTGGTGGCGGCCGAGGAGATCACGCACAACATGCGTGACGTCAGCGGCAACATGGTCAAGATCACCGGGGTGGCGTCCACGCTGTTCGCCGGTCCGGTGCTCAAGATCTCCGCCTTCCGGGACGGCTTCCGCCTGGCGCTGGCCCGGCGTGCCGCCCGCAGGGTCCCGGCCCGGCGGGTCGCCCGCGGCGGCCCCCGCACCGGCGACAGGATCAGCGAGCGGCACGCGGCCGAGCGCGCCGTGGAGCGCCGGGCGATCGGGAGGGGACGCGGATGATCCGGCGGCTCTTCTACATGTCCCTGGGCGCGTTCCTCACGGTCTGGACCATGCGTAAGCTTCAGTCGTTGCGGCCCGACCACGTGGCCAGGCGCACCGCCGACCGCGCGGTGACCCTCGCGGACCAGCTCAGGGACTTCGCCGGCGAGGTGCGCCACCTGTCGGCGAGCAGGGAAACCGAGTTGCGTGCCGAGTTCGGGCTCGACACGGTTGATGGAAACACCACCGGCAAGAACAGAATCTACGACGTAAAGGACGGCCGCTGAAATGGAGTCGGCAGAGATCGCGCGCCGCTTCCTGCGCTTCTTCGAGGAGCGCGGGCACACAGTCGTGCCCTCGGCCAGCCTGGTCGCCGAGGACCCGACACTGCTTCTCGTGAACGCGGGGATGGTCCCGTTCAAGCCCTTCTTCCTGGCGCAGCAGACGCCGCCGTACCGGCGGGCGACCAGCGCGCAGAAGGTCATGCGCACCCTCGACATCGACGAGGTCGGCAAGACCACCCGGCACGCCAGCTTCTTCCAGATGCTCGGCAACTTCTCCTTCGGGGACTACTTCAAGGAGCAGGCGATCCCGTTCGCCTGGGAGCTGCTGACGCGGCCCGAGTCCGACGGCGGCTTCGGCTTCCCCGAGGACCGCCTGTGGGCGACCGTCTACCTGGACGACGACGAGGCCCAGGACATCTGGCACCGCAAGGTGGGGCTGCCGCTCGACCGCATCCAGCGCCGCGACCTCGCCGACAACTACTGGCACATGGGCGTCCCCGGGCCGGGCGGGCCGTGCTCGGAGATCTACTACGACCGCGGCCCCGAGTACGGCCGCGAGGGCGGGCCGATCGCCGACGAGAACCGCTACCTCGAGGTGTGGAACCTCGTCTTCATGCAGTTCCAGCTCAGCAAGGTCCGCAGCAAGATCGACTTCGACGTGGCGGGCGAGCTGCCGGCCAAGAACATCGACACCGGCATGGGCCTGGAGCGCATGGCGGCCATCCTGCAGGGCGTCGACAACATCTACGAGATCGACACGACGTACAAGATCCTCGACACGGCGGCCGACCTCACCCGGTCCCGCTACGGGCGCGACAAGCGCGCCGACGTGTCGCTGCGGGTGATCGCCGACCACATGCGGGCGGGCGTCATGCTCGTCGGCGACGGCGTGCTGCCGTCCAACGAGGGCCGCGGCTACGTGCTGCGCCGCATGCTGCGCCGCGCGATCCGCAACCTCCGCCTGCTCGGCGCGGGAGAGGAGCGGCACATGCACGCGCTCACCGCCGTCACCATCGACGTGATGGGCGAGCAGTACCCCGAGCTCAAGGCCGACGCCGCCAACATCCACACGGTCATCGACGCCGAGGAGGCGTCGTTCCTCGGCACGCTCCGCACCGGTACGGCGATCTTCGACGTCGCGGTCGAGGAGACCAAGCGCAAGGGCGTCTCGACGCTCAGCGGCGACCAGGCGTTCCAGCTCCACGACACCTACGGCTTCCCGATCGACCTCACCCTGGAGATGGCGGCCGAGCAGGGCCTCCAGGTGGACGAGGAGGGCTTCCGCCGGCTCATGAAGGAGCAGCGGGACCGCGCCAAGGCCGACGCCGCGGCGAAGAAGACCGGCAACGCCGACATCTCGGTGTTCACCGGCATCCTGGAGAAGGCCGGGAAGGTCGACTTCCTCGGCTACGACCACACCACCGCCGAGGCCAACGTCATCGGCCTGCTCGTCGACGGCGCGTCCGTCCCGGCGGCCGGCGCGGGGACCACGCTGGAGGTCGTGCTCGACCGCACCCCGTTCTACGCGGAGGGCGGCGGTCAGCTCTCCGACCAGGGCCTGATCCGCACCGGCGGCGCGGAGATCGAGATCGTGGACGTCCAGTCGCCGGTGCCCGGCCTGATCGTGCACCGCGGCAAGGTGCGTACCGGCGAGGTGCGCGTCGGCGACCAGGCGCAGGCCGACATCGACCTGGAGCGGCGCCGCGCGATCTCGCGCAGCCACACCGCGACCCACCTGGTCCACCGCGGGTTCCGCAACGCCCTCGGCGAGTCGGCGGCCCAGGCGGGCTCGGAGAACTCCCCGGGCCGCTTCCGCTTCGACTTCACCGCGGCCGGGGCCGTCTCCCCGTCGATGCTGCGCGACGTCGAGGACGAGGTGAACGCCGTCCTGATCAACGACCTCAAGGTCAACGCGTTCTACACCAGCCAGGCGCAGGCCCGCGCGATGGGCGCGCTCGCGCTGTTCGGCGAGAAGTACGGCGACGAGGTCCGGGTGGTCGAGGTCGGCGACTACTCCCGGGAGCTGTGCGGCGGCACCCACGTGGCCAGCTCCGGCCAGCTCGGCCTGGTCAAGGTGCTGGGCGAGTCGTCCATCGGCGCGGGCGTGCGCCGCGTGGAGGCGCTCGTCGGGCTCGACGCGTTCCGGTTCCTGGCCCGCGAGAGCGTGCTGGTCGCCCAGCTGAGCGAGCAGCTCAAGACCCGCCGCGAGGAGCTGCCCGAGCGCATCGAGGGCATCGTCACCCGGCTGCGCGCCGCCGAGAAGGAGCTGGAGAAGCTGCGCTCGGCCCAGGTGCTCGCGGTGGCCAGCGAACTGGCCGCGCAGGCCCGCGACGTGCAGGGGGTCTCCGTGGTGACGCACCGCGCGCCTGATGGCACCTCCGCCGACGACCTGCGTAAACTCGCCCTCGATGTGCGCGGCAGGTTCCCTGGCGACCGCGCCGCGGTCGTCGTCGTCTCCGGCGTCCCCTCCGACCGGCCGGTCGTCGTCGCCGCGGTCAACGAGGCGGGACGCGAGCGGGGCCTGAAGGCGGGCCGGCTCGTCGGCGTCGCCGCCAAGGCACTCGGGGGTGGCGGTGGCGGCAAGGACGACGTGGCCCAGGGCGGCGGCACGCGGTCCGAGGCGATCGGCGACGCGTTGCGCGCGGTCGAGGAGGCCATCTCCTCCGCCCTGGCGTGAGCGGCCGATGAGGCACGGCGTCAGGATCGGGGTCGACGTCGGCTCCGTCCGCATCGGCGTGGCCCGCAGCGACCCGTCGGGTCTGCTGGCCACGCCGGTGGAGACCGTACGGCGCGGCCGTGGCGACCTGGCGAGGATCGCGGAGATCGCGGCCGAGCACGAGGCGATCGAGATCGTGGTCGGGCTGCCCACGTCGCTTTCGGGCAGGGAGAGCCACGCCGCCGGGGCCGCGCGCGAGTTCGCCGCGCGGCTGGCCGTCCGGGTGGCTCCGGTCCCGATCCGGCTGGTGGACGAGCGGCTCACCACGGTCAGCGCGCAGCAGGGCCTGCGTTCCAGCGGCGTGAGGGCCCGCAACCAGCGTGACGTGATCGACCAGGCGGCGGCCGTCGTGCTGCTGCAGGCCGCGCTCGACGGCGAGCGGGCCACCGGCAATCCCCCCGGCAGACCTCTCGAACCACCGCGCCCGGCACCGGGCCAGGTGAGGAAGCGAGCGGCGGGACCGCCAGGTGAGGCGGACGTTCGCCGCCGTGGCCGGGGGGCTCGCCCTGGTCGCGGTGGCGGTGGCCTACGGCGTGCACCAGGTGGTCGGGCAGCCCGACGAGGCCCCCGACTACTCCGGCGGCGGTTCCGGGACGGTCACGGTCGAGATCACGCCGGGCGCGAGCGCCGCCGAGATCGGCGAGACGCTGGAGCGGGCCGGCGTGGTGGCCAGCGCCCAGTCGTTCGTCGAGCAGGTGATCACGCGCTCCAAGGAGAGCGGGCTGCATCCGGGCCGTTACACCCTGCGGCGGCGCATGGCCGCCGCCAGCGCCCTCGATCTGCTGCTCTCGCGCGGGAGCAGGGTCGTGCGCACGGTCACCGTGCCCGAGGGGCTGCGCACGAGCGAGGTGCTGCGCACGCTCGCGGACCGGACCGGCATCCCCCTGAAGGACTTCACCACGGCCGTCGCCGAGCCCCGGCGCCTGCGCCTGCCCGCGTACGCCGAGGGGACGGCCGAGGGGTTCCTGTTCCCCGCGACGTACGAGATCGAGCCGGGGATGACCGCCGTCGACCTGCTCAGGAAGATGGTGGCCCGGTTCCGCGTCGCCGCCGCGAAGGTGAAGCTGGAGGACCTGGCGCCGCGCGTGCGGCTCACGCCCAAGCAGGCGGTGACGGTCGCCAGCATCGTGCAGGCCGAGGGCGGCGTCCCGGCCGACTACCCCAAGATCGCCAGAGTGGTGTACAACCGTCTCGCGCGCGGCGCGAAGCTGGAGATGGACAGCACGGTCAACTACGCGCTGAACCGCCACACCCTCAAGGTCAGCACCGAGGACACGCGGGTCGACTCGCCGTACAACACCTACGCGCGCTCGGGCTGCCGCCCGGGCCCATCGGCAACCCGGGGGAGAGCGCGCTCGCGGCCGCCCTCCACCCCGCCGACGGCACGTGGTACTGGTTCGTGACCACAGATCCTCGGCGTAAAATCACCAAATTCACTGACAAAGAGGCTGAGTTCAGGAAATATCGGGAGGAGCTGAACAGGTATCTCGGGACGAACTGATCGCCTCCCGGGCATCCGCGCGGCGCCGTCCCGCGGGGTTCCGGAGCGCGCCCGGTGCGTCCGCACGGCCCCGCCGCCCCCGGGCGGGGCTCCATATATCGGGAACGCCCCCCGCGGAACCCCCTGTCCCGAACCCCCTCGGTTTGGCACACTCGCTTGACGGGAGGCCTCTCGTACCGAGAGATTGGCCAGCGCACTATGAATGATCTGGACATGGACTTCCTGCTCGGCGCCGAGGACGACGACGGTTCTCCCCGGCGCCGGCCCTCTGGCAGCCGGACCCAGCAGCGGCGCAGCCGCAGACGCCGCAAGAGGCAGCGGCGCAAGGGCAGGGTCGCCACGCTGTTCGCCATCGTGATCATCATCGGGGTCCTCGGCGGCCTCGGTTACTTCGGATTCACCTGGGCGCGCGGCGTGATGATCCCCAAGGACTTCACCGGGGAGGGGCGCGGGGAGGTCGTCGTCGAGATCGAGGAGGGCGCGAGCGCCACCGACGTCGCCCAGATGCTGGAGGACGAGGGCGTCGTGGCCAGCGCGCGGGCGTTCATCAACGCCATCGGCGCCGCCGGGAAGAGCTCCTCGCTCCAGCCGGGCCAGTACGAGATGCGCAAGGGCATGTCCGCCGAATCCGCCCTGGCCCTGCTCGACCCCAAGAACCGGATGCTCAACCGGCTGACCATCCGTGAGGGCCTGCGGCTCAGCAAGATCTACGAGGAGCTGTCGACGGCCACCGGCAAGCCGGTTGAGGACTTCAAGAAGGCCGCCCGCACCGACATCGGTCTCCCCGCGTACGCCAAGGGCCGTCTTGAGGGCTTCGCGTTCCCGGCCACGTACGAGATCAGCAGCAAGCTCACCCCGCAGCAGATCCTCACCAAGATGGTCGACCGGTTCAACCAGACCGCGGACCAGGTCGACCTGGAGAAACAGGCGAAGCAGCTCGGCTTCACCGCCAGGCAGATCATCATCATCGCCAGCATCGTGCAGGCCGAGTCCGGCAGCGCCGATGACATGCCGAAGGTCGCCCGGGTCATCTACAACCGGCTGAGCTCCGACCCCCAGATGAAGCTGGGCATGGACAGCACGGTCATGTACGGCCTGAACAAGTACGGCATCGCGGCCTCGCACGCCGACCTGGAGAGCACCTCGCGGTACAACACGTACAAGTACTTCGGCCTGCCGCCCGGCCCGATCAGCAACCCCGGCGACCACGCGATCGAGGCCGCGCTGCACCCGGCGGACGGCAACTGGCTGTACTTCGTGACGGTCGACCCCAAGCGGGGCATCACCAAGTTCACCGACAAGGAGTCGGAGTTCTGGAAGCTCCGCGACGAGTTCAACAGGAACAACAAATGACCGCGACCGGCCTGCGGGCCGCCGTCCTGGGCTCCCCGATCGCGCACTCGCTGTCCCCGGTGCTGCACCGGGCGGCGTACGCGGCGATGGGCCTGCGCGACTGGCGCTACGACGCGATCGAGTGCGCCGAGGACGGGCTGGCCGACCTGGTCGGCGGGCTCGGCCCGGAGTGGGCGGGGCTGTCGCTCACGATGCCGCTCAAGCGCGCCGTGCTGCCGCTGCTCGACACCGTCGCCGACCTCGCCGTGGCGGTCGGCGGCGCCAACACCGTGGTGTTCCGCGACGGCGCCCGGCACGGTGAGAACACCGACGTGTACGGCATCGTCGAGGCGCTCGCGGAGGCGGGTGTGCCCGCGCCGGCCTCCGCGGTCGTCCTCGGCGGCGGCGCCACCGCGGCCTCGGCCGTGGCCGCCCTGCGGGAGACGGGCCTCGCGGAGGTCACGCTGGTCGTGAGGGATCCGGGCCGCGCGGGAGAGACCCTGCGGGTCGCCGAGCGCCTCGGCGCCACGGTGACCGTGCGCTCCTTCGACGACTTCGACCCCGCGGCCGACCTGGTCGTCTCCACGCTGCCGTCCGGCGCGGCCGACGCGCTGGCCGAGCGGGGTCGCGGCCCGCCCTGCCCGAGAAGGCGGCGCTGTTCGACGTCGTCTACGCGCCCTGGCCGACGCCGCTGGCCGCGGCCGTACGGGCGCGGGGGCGCACGGTGATCGGCGGCTTCCCGATGCTGCTGCACCAGGCGGTGCGGCAGGTCGAGTTGATGACCGGCCGCGCGGACGTGCCGGTGGAGGCGATGCGCGCCGCCGGCGAGGCCGAGATCGCGCGGCGCGCGGCCTCCTGACCGGCACGGGGGCGCACCGCGGCACCTCCCGTGGGGGCCCCGGAATACATCGGGGGACCTTCCGGTTTGTGGTAGCGTAGGAACTCGATCGGTCCGGCATGAGCTGGACGCGCAAGCGGAGGTCCTCCTCCCACCTGCTCCGCCGAAAGGCGGACGGGTCAAGGATCACACCGGAGTTTTCGGCAGGAGAGCTCAGTGACCCCGCATGCGTGACGTGCGGGGTTTTGTTTTTGCTCCGCGCGGTCGAGACAAGCGGAAGTCTTTTGGAGGTCCCATCAGCACCGAGCCCCGCATCAACGACCGTATTCGCGTGCCCGAGGTGCGCCTCGTCGGCCCGAACGGCGAACAGGTCGGCATCGTCTCCATCGGCGACGCACTGAAGCTGGCGCAGGAGAGCGATCTCGACCTGGTGGAGGTCGCGGCCACGGCCCGCCCGCCCGTCTGCAAGCTCATGGACTACGGCAAGTTCAAGTACGAGTCGGCCATGAAGGCGCGCGAGGCCCGCCGCAACCAGGCGCACACGATCATCAAGGAGATCAAGCTCCGGCCGAAGATCGACCCGCACGACTACGAGACCAAGAAGGGTCACGTCGTGCGCTTCCTGAAGGCGGGAGACAAGGTCAAGGTCACGATCATGTTCCGGGGTCGCGAGCAGTCCCGGCCGGAGCTGGGCTTCCGGCTCCTGCAGCGCCTCGCCGAGGACGTCACCGACCTGGGGTTCGTCGAGTCGCAGCCGAAGCAGGACGGCCGCAACATGATCATGGTGATCGGGCCGCACAAGAAGAAGGCCGAGGCGAAGGCCGAGAAGGCCGCCGCCAAGGCCCGCGGCGCCGGCCAGCAGGAGGCGGAGCCCGCCGAGGAGCAGGCCGCGCAGCCGCAGTGACGCCCGCTTGAACCATCGGGCGGGGCGCCGCAGACGTACACGGAAACCGAGACCGGGACGGTCTCGCGGAGTAAGGCAGGCCGCCGGCCCGGGTCACCGGCCCGGGCCGTCGGCACGGACGAAAGAGGAGAGACGGCTGAGATGCCGAAGATGAAGACGCACAGCGGTGCGAAGAAGCGGTTCCGGCTCACCGGATCCGGCAAGGTTGTCCGCCGCCGCGCCAACCGGCAGCACCTGTTCGAGCACAAGCCGTCCACTCGCACGCGCCGTCTCGAGGGCGTCGTCGTCATGTCCGACGCCGACACCAAGAAGATCAAGAAGCTGCTCGCGAAGTAACGACCCGGGGAGATAGAACAACATGGCACGCGTGAAGCGGGCGCTCAACGCCAAGAAGAAGCGCCGGGTCGTCCTCGAGCGGGCGAGCGGTTACCGCGGGCAGCGGTCGCGGCTCTACCGCAAGGCCAAGGAGCAGATGCTCCACTCGATGACCTATGCGTACCGGGACCGCAAGGACAAGAAGGGCACGTTCCGCCGGCTGTGGATCCAGCGGATCAACGCCGCCGCCCGGGCCAACGGCATCACCTACAACCGCTTCATCCAGGGCCTGCGCCTGGCCGGCATCGAGGTGGACCGCAAGATCCTCGCGGACCTCGCGGTGAACGACACGCAGACCTTCGCCACGCTGGTCGAGTCCGCCAAGAAGGCGCTCCCGTCCGACGTGAACGCGCCGGTCGCCTGAGACCTGCGCGAAGACGAGGGCCCGCCGCCTGCGGCGGGCCCTCATCCACGTCGAGGGGGGACAAGCGGGCATGGCGGAGCTCACCAACATCAAGTCGCCGCGCGTCAAGGCGGCCCGCAGGCTGACCAAGCGCGCCTTCCGGGACCGCGACCGGGCGTTCCTGGCGGAAGGGCCGCAGGCGGTCCGCGAGGCCCTCGCGCTCAAGGACGTCACGGTCGAACTGTTCACGACGGTCGAGGCGGAGACGCGCCACGCCGACATCGTGGCCGCCGCCGTCGCGGCGGGCGTGCCGGTCCACCGCGCGAGCGGCGAGGTCATGTCGGAGCTGACCCAGACGGTCACCCCGCAGGGCCTGCTGGCCGTGTGCCGGTTCGTGCACGTCCCGCTGGCCGAGGCGGTGCCGCGGGGGGCCCGGCTGGTGGCGATCCTCGCCCACGTGCGCGATCCCGGCAACGCGGGCACGGTCCTGCGTACGGCCGACGCGGCGGGCGCCGACTCGGTGGTGTTCACCGACGCGTCGGTGGACCCGTACAACGGCAAGTGCGTGCGGGCCAGCGCGGGCAGCCTGTTCCACCTGCCGGTCGTGACCGGCACTCCCGTGGCGGACGCCGTACGGCACGCGCGGGAGGCGGGGCTGCGCGTGCTCGCGGCCGACGGCGCGGGCACCCGGACCCTCGACGAGGTCGCCCTGGACGCGCCCAGCGCCTGGCTGTTCGGCAACGAGGCGTGGGGACTGCCGCCCGAGCTCCTCGCGCTGGCCGACGAGGTGGTGCGCGTCCCGATCTACGGGCGGGCGGAGAGCCTCAATCTCGCCACGGCGGCCGCGGTCTGCCTGTACGCCTCCGCGCGCGCTCAGCGGCAGACCTTACATTCCGTGGAAGATCCCACTACCCCCGCGCTCTGAGGCTGCTGCCGAGCCCGGGAAACCCGCTATTGTCGGCGAAGGAGTCGCGCAGGAGGCGGCGGCGCGCGCAGTTCCGGAGCTCGAGGAGGCGGTCTCGTGCGAGGTGTCGACACCCCCGGCGGCGCCCTTGAGGGGGACGCGGAGGGCGGGCGCACATCGACGTCGACGACCTTCCCGACGGCCTCGTCGCCACCGACGCCGACGGCGTGATCCTGATGGTCAACCGGGCCGCCGAGCGGCTGACCGGAGCGACCCGTGAGGCGGCGGTGGGCAGGCCCATCGGCGACGTGCTGCCGATGCGCGACCAGGACGGGCGCGACTGGTGGAAGTGGCTCGACCCGCAGGGCGGGCTGTCCACCCGCAGCCGCCAGCCGGAGCGGCCGCTGCACCTGCCCGGCCGCCAGGAGATGCTCGTCGCCGCGCGCTTCGTCCGCACGCCGCGGCGCGGCGGGCGCGTGGAGCGCGTCGTGATCACGCTGCGCGACGCCTCGGCGCGCGCCCGGATCGAGCGCAGCCGCGCCGACCTGGTCTCGACCGTCGCCCACGAGCTGCGCTCGCCGCTGACCAGCGTCAAGGGGTTCACCGCGACGCTGCTGGCCAAGTGGGAGCGTTTCACCGACGCCCAGAAGCGCGTCATGCTGGAGACGGTCAACGCGGACGCCGACCGGGTGACGCGGCTGATCACCGAGCTGCTCGACGTCTCGCGCATCGAGTCGGGCAGGGTGGAGATCCACCGCCAGATCGTGGACGTGCCGGCCCGGGCCCGCAGGATCATCGCGGGCCGGGTGGCGGCGGGGGAGCCGGAGGACCGCTTCCGGCTGGAGGTCCTCGGCGAGCTGCCCGAGATGTGGCTCGACCAGGACAAGATTGACCAGATCCTCGCGAACCTGGTGGAAAACGCGGTGCGCCACGGACGCGGTACGGTGACCATAGTGGTGGAGCCGGTCGAATGGGGAGTGGCGGTGTCGGTGCGGGACCAGGGTGAGGGCGTGGCGCCCGAGCTGGTCGGCCGTGTCTTCCGCCAGTTCTGGCGGGGCAACGGCCGCCGCCGCGGGGGGACCGGGCTCGGCCTGTTCATCGTCAAGGGCCTCGTCGAGGCCCACGGCGGCACCATCAGCGTGCAGCGCGCGCCCGGTGGCGGCGCGGAGTTCCGATTTACCTTGCCCACCGGCACCCCTGACTTCGCCTGAGCCTTTCCAGAGGCCGATCGCGCGGAGGACGGCCCGGTGGGCTGATCGGACGGGTGCCGTGACCGGCAAGACTTGCCCGGACGGAGCGGTGTCCAGAGTGGTGCATCGCAAGGCGGAGGAGGAGCCGATAACAGCGTTATCGGCGACGACGACAACGCAGCGAGGTGCCGCTCTGGGCGACGCGACGGGGCAAGGATTGACGGGAGGGGCACTAGACTCGTTGCCGCTGAGCGCAGGGCGCTCGCAGGCCCCTGGATACGGAGCTCTCTCTTGTCGAACACCTATGACCCGGTCGAGGTGACGCCGCTGCACGCCGACGAGGTCGCGCGGGCGCAGGCCGACGCCCTCGCCGCCATCGCCGCGGCGCGCGACCTCGACGATCTGAAGCAGGCCAGGCTCGCGCACGCGGGCGACCGCTCGCCCATCGCGCTGGCGAACCGTGAGATCGGCGCACTGCCGCCCGCCGCGCGCGCGGAGGCGGGCAAGCGGATCGGCGCCGCGCGCAAGGCCATCGGCGAGGCGCTCGCCGCCCGCCAGGCCGAGCTGGAGGCCGAGCGCGACGCGCGGGTCCTCATCGAGGAGACCGTCGACGTCACGCTGCCCTGGGACCGCGCGCCGCGCGCGCCCGGCACCCGCTGACCACCCTGCAGGAGCGCATCGCCGACGCGTTCGTGGCGATGGGTTACGAGGTGGCCGAGGGGCCCGAGCTCGAAGGCGAGTGGTTCAACTTCGACGCGCTGAACATCGCCCCCGACCATCCGGCCAGGTCCGACCACGACACGTTCTTCGTGGAGAGCGTCGACTCCGGGAAGGTGCTGCGCACCCAGACCTCGCCGGTGCAGATCAGGGCCCTGCTGTCGCGCCCGCTGCCGGTGTACGTGGTGTCGCCGGGCAAGACCTTCCGCACCGACGAGCTCGACGCCACGCACACGCCGGTCTTCCACCAGGTCGAGGGCCTGGCGGTCGACAAGGGGCTGACGATGGCCCACCTCAAGGGCACGCTCGACCGGTTCGCCGAGGTGATGTTCGGCGCGGGGATCACCACCCGCTTCCGGCCGCACTACTTCCCGTTCACCGAGCCGTCGGCCGAGCTCGACCTGCGCTGCTTCGTCTGCCGCGGCTCCTCCGCGGTCCCGGGCAACCCGCCCTGCCGCACCTGCAAGTCCGAGGGCTGGATCGAGTGGGGCGGCTGCGGCATGGTCAACCCGCGCGTGCTGCTCGCCTGCGGCGTCGACCCCGCCGTCTACTCGGGATTCGCCTTCGGCATGGGCGTGGAGCGGACGCTGATGTTCCGCCACAACGCCGAGGACATGCGTGACATGGTCGAGGGCGACATCCGGTTCACCCTGCCGTTCGGGATGGAGGTCTGATGAAGGTCCCGCTTTCATGGCTGCGGGAGTACGTCGATCTCCCCGCGGTCACCGCACAGGAGGTGGCCGACCGGCTCACCGCCGCCGGCCTCAAGCTGGAGGCCATCCACTCGCACGGCCACGAGATCAAGAACGTCGTGGTCGGCCGGGTCCTCGAGTACGAGGAGCTGACCGGGTTCAAGAAGCCCATCCGGCACTGCAAGGTCGAGGTGGGGGAGGCGACGCCGCGCGAGATCATCTGCGGCGCGACGAACTTCTCCGAGGGCGCCGTGGTCCCGGTCGCGCTGCCCGGCGCGGTGCTTCCCGGCGGCTTCGAGATCGGCTCCCGCAAGACCTACGGGCGCCTCTCCGACGGCATGATCTGTTCGGAGGCCGAGCTCGGCATCGCCGAGTCCTCTCCGGGCATCCTGCTGCTGCCGCAGGACACGCCGATCGGCGCCGACGTGGTCGAGCTGCTCGGCCTGCGTGACGACGTGCTCGAACTCGAGGTCGCCACCGACCGCGGATACGCCCTGTCGATCCGGGGCGTCGCCCGCGAGGCGGCCATCGCGTTCGGCGTGCCGTTCCGCGACCCGGCCGCGACCGAGGCGGAGTCCGGCGGCGGCGAGTCCTGGCCCGCGTCGATCGCCGACCCCACCGCCTGCGACCGGTTCGTGCTGCGTTCGGTCACCGGCTTCGACCCGGCCATCGAGTCCCCGCTGTGGATGCGGGTGCGGCTGGCCCGCGCCGGCATGCGCTCGGTCTCGCTGGCGTCGACATCACCAACTACGTGATGCTGGAGCTCGGCCAGCCCCTGCACGCCTTCGACCGGTCGCGCCTGTCCGGCCCGATCGTCGTACGGCGGGCCCGGCCGGGGGAGACGCTGGAGACGCTCGACCACGTGGTGCGCACGCTCCACGAGGAGGACATCCTCATCACCGACGACTCGGGCCCGATCTCGATGGCCGGCACGATGGGCGGCCTGCACACGGAGATCTCCGAGACCTCGACCGACATCGTCATCGAGGCGGCGCACTTCTCGGCCACGGGCATCGCCCGCGAGTCGCGGCGGCACAACCTGGTGAGCGAGGCGTCCAAGCGGTTCGAGCGCGGCGTCGACCGCGAGCTGCCCCTGGCCGCGTCGTGGCGTGCCGTCCAGCTCCTGGTCGAGCTGGGCGGGCCGTCGCCGATCCCGGCGTGACCCACGCCCAGGTGGAGGTCTCGCCGGTGCGGATCACCATCCCGGCCGACCACCCCAGCCGCGTGGCGGGCGTGCCGTACGAGCGGGAGAGCGTGATCCGCAGGCTGGAGCAGATCGGCTGCGTGGTGACGGAGGGCGCCGCCCCCGCGGCCACGGCCGGGCACGGCGTCGCGGCCACCGGCGTGCTCGCCTCCGGCGACCTCGCCGACCGGCTGGCCGTCCACGGCGACGACCTGATCACGGTCACCCCGCCGACATGGCGTCCCGACCTGACCGACCCGAACGACCTCGCGGAGGAGGTCATCCGGCTCGAGGGGTACGACCGCATCCCGTCGGTGCTGCCGCCCGCTCCGGCCGGTGGCGGGCTGACCGAGGCGCAGCGGCTGCGCCGCCGCGTGGGCCGCGCCCTGGCCCACGCGGGATACGTGGAGGTGCTCGCCTACCCGTTCATGGGGCCGCGCGACCTCGACAACCTGCTGCTGCCGGAGCAGGACCCCCGCAGGCGGGCGACCCGGCTGGTCAACCCGCTCAGCGAGGACGAGCCGTACATGCGGACCACGCTGCTGCCGGGCCTGCTGAAGACCCTGGTGCGCAACGTGGGCCGCGGCTTCGCCGACGTGGCGCTGTTCGAGTCCGGGCTGGTCTACCGGCCCGAGCCGGAGGCCCCTGCGACGGCTCCGGTCCTTCCGGTCGACCGCAGGCCCACCGAGGAGGAGCTGGCGGCGATCGAGACGGCGCTGCCGAGGCAGCCGCTGCGGGTGGCCGTGGTGCTGGCGGGCGAGTTCGAGCGCTCCGGCTGGTGGGGCGAGGGCCGGCAGGCGTCCTGGGCGGACGCCGTCGAGGCGGCCCGCACGGTCGCGCGGGCGGCGGGCGTGGAGCTCGGCGTCCGGGCCGACCAGCACGAGCCGTGGCACCCCGGGCGGTGCGCCGCGCTGACCGTCACCGACGCCGAGACCGGTGAGCCGGTGCTGGCCGGTCACGCCGGCGAGCTGCACCCGCGGGTCGTCGAGGCCTACGGGCTGCCGCCGCGCACCTGCGCGATGGAGCTGGAGCTGTCGCTGCTGAGCCCGGCCGGGCCGGTGCAGACGCCCGCCGTGTCCGCCTACCCGGTGGCGACGCAGGACGTCGCGCTGACCGTCGCCGCCTCCACCCCGGTCGCCGAGGTCGAGGCCGCTCTCCGGGCGGGGGCGGGCGAGCTGCTTGAGTCGATCAGGCTGTTCGACGTCTACACCGGCCCGCAGGTGGGCGAGGGCAACAAGTCCCTGGCGTACACGCTGCGGTTCCGGGCGGCCGACCGCACGCTCACGGTCGAGGAGACCACGGCGGCGCGCGACGCCGCGGTCGCCCTCGCCGCCGAGCGCACCGGAGCCCAGCTCCGCGGCGCCTGAGCATGATCGCCTGAGCGGGTGCGGCACGGTGCGAACGAGCACGCTTCACCGAGCGTGCTCTGAACGGGCACAGTGCCGGCACCCGCGGTCGTCTCTCCCGGAGGAGCGGTGCGTCACCTGCTGGTGTTCCACGAGCGGGACAGCGCGGAGGAGTCCGCCGAGACAGTGGCCGAGCTGTTCCCGGCACTCGGCGTCCCCACCGTCGTGCGTGAGTTGCTCGCCGGAGAGGACGACGCCGAGGACGCCCAGTGGGTGGTCGTCGTGGACGATCCGGACGGCGCCCTCGGCCCGGCCGACCTCGCCCGGCTCGACGTCCTCGCCGAGGAGGGCGAGGGCTGGCGCGAGCCGGGCTGACCGCCGTCCTACTTGCCGTACACCTCAAGGGAGTACAGCGAGTAGCCGTAGCCGGTGGCGCGCTTGACGCCCTGCATGCGCACGTACCGCGCGCTGACCGGTGCGAACGCGACGTTGTCCACGCCGCCGTCGCCCGTGGTCGTCTGCGCGACGGTGGTCCACGTGGCGCCGTCCGGCGAGGTCTGGATCCGGTACGACGAGCCGTAGGCCGCCTCCCAGCGCAGGATCACCCGACCCACGGTCTTCGCCGAGCCGAGATCGACCTGGACGTACTGGTTGTCGCTCCACCCGCTGGCCCACCGGCTGCCCGGGTCCCCGTCGACGGCCTTCGCCGCGCTGTTGGATCCCTGCGTGCTGGACGCGCTCGCCGTACGGCCCAGGGCGAGGTCGGCCACGTCGTCTCCGCGGTGCGCGGGGAACGAGACGACCTGCTGGTAGGTCGGCCGGTTCTGCCAGGAGATCAGCGAGTGCTTGACGCCGCCGAGCGGCGACTGCCGGACGGCATCGGCGCACCACTGGTCGCCCGCCGAGCAGGAGTCGTCACCCGGGTAGGTCGTCGCCGCCGGTTCGGCCAGCGCCGCCGACAGGCTGTCCAGCAGGACCGTACGGCAGGCCGCCACGGTCGCCCCGCAGTACTTCGCCGGCAGGGGAGCGGCCACCGCGTCGCCCAGCACGGCCCGGATGTCCTTGTCCACGTAGCCCCACCAGCCGTACTGGAACGACGAGCCCTTGTGGGCCTGGGCCTCGTTGGCCGAGCCGGGCAGCGAGGAGACGTCGCCCTGCTGGTGCCCGGACGGCGACTCGTTGATCTGCAGCGCGTTGACCAGCGCCTGGTAGAGGCCGTCGCCCAGTCCGGGCCGGAACTGCGCCCGCACCAGCTTCGGCCACCACGCGTCGAAGATCCGGATGGCGTCGGCGTGGGTGTAGGTCTTGCTGCCCTTGGCGGTCTCCTCCCGTTTGGCGCCCGCGGCGGCCCAGGCGGACAGCTTGGAGACGGCCGAGGCCAGGGCGGGGTCGGAGACGGACGCGCTGTTGATCACGCGCAGCAGCTTCGGCAGCACCTTCCATCCGCGCAGGTCGGTCGTCGCGGCCGACGCCATGATCTTCACGACCCCGGCGCGGTCGAGGGTGCCCGACGACAGGGCCGCCTTGACCGGGGCGTCGAGCAGGTCGGCCCGGTGGACCGCGCCGAAGCTGAAGTTGCCGTCGGCCGCGCCGAAGTCCTGGGCCTGCTTGTTGTTCCAGCTCACGAAGTAGTCCTGGTTGACGGCCTGGGGGTGGGCCGAGGCCGGGACGTAGGACGCCGTGTTGGCCGAGGGATCGAAGCCGCTCCACTCGTGCGCGGCGTCGCCTGTCATGGGCAGGTTCGGATCGGACACCGCCGACCGCACGGGGACGTTGCCAGACATGAAGTACGCCGCGTCGGCGGAGTTCACGTAGAACCAGTTGAACGCGAAGCCGATGGCGGAGGCCGAGTTGCGGAAGGCCGCCGCCGAGCCCATCTCGGCCGGGTCGTTGAACATCTGGAAGCCGATCGCGGAGTCGGCCTCGTGCTGGTAGGTCGAGCGCAGCGTCGTGAACGCCGTCGGCACGCCGCCGACCGTGCCCCGCCAGGTGACCAGGCCATACTTGGTGCGCTTGATGACCAGGTCGTACGACCCTGCGGCGGTGGAGTCGGCCGTGTTGGGCTTCCAGGAGTTGGTCTTCTTCAGTGTCTCCATCGCCGTGCAGGTGCCGTGGTAGAGGTAGTGGTCCGACGAGACCGTGGGGGTGCCGCCGTTCGGGTCGCAGAGCGTCACGGCGTACGTGTCGGTGATGTCCTCGGCGGCGGAGGTGGCGCTCCAGGCGTAGTCGGTGCCGCGCCCGAGCAGCACGTAGAGGTTGAGCCCGGCGAAGGCCGCGCCCCGTGCCCGGATGCCGGGCCCGGACAGCTCCTCAAGCATGAGCAGTTGCGGCGCGAAGTAGCCCGTCTGCGGGCCGAACACGGCGATCGGGTGGCCTCCGGTCGCCTTGGCGGCCGAGACCACGATGGCGTTGGACATGTCCGGCTTGGAGTTGTCCACGGTGAGCCCGGTCAGCGCGCTTCTGACCTGCGTGGTCGCGGACGTCGCGGTGCCGGTCTCGTTGGCCGTGATGTCGACCGGCGCGGTCGTGCCCGCGTCGGGCAGCACCACTCCGGTCGCGCCGGCCGGGGCCGCCCCGAAGGGGAAGCTCTGCCCGGCGTGCAGGGTCAGCACGGTCTCCGGGTCGTTCTGGGACCGGAAGGTCCCCCAGACCCGGTCGCCCTCGGCGGCGCCGTACTTCGCCCGCGCGGCCACGCGTACGAGGGCGGACTGCATCTCGGCGCCGCCGCCACCGCCGAACAGACCGCCGATCACGCCGGAGATCGCGATCAGGTCGGTCATCCGGAAGTCCTCCGGGCCGCCCTTGTTCGTGATCGCGTCGAGGTGACCGGTGAGCACGTACTCACCCGGGCAGTCGCGGTCGGCCATGCAGTGGTCGATGTACGCGTTGATCCCGGCGACGTAGTTCTGCACGTCCGCGTAGAGCTGGGCGCCCCGGATCCCGGCCGTCTTCAACCGGTCGATCTGGGCCTGGAGGTCGGCCTCGGTGTAGGGGGAGTTGCGCCAGACGCTCTGCTCCAGCTCCCTGTTGCCGGCGGCGCCGCCGGCGAACGGTGTCAGCTCGCCCCGGCCGACGTGGCGCATGAGGTCCATCAGCCACAGGCGGTCCTGCGCGCCGGCGTATCCGGCGCCGAACATGGTGCCCTCGCGGGTGGTGCCGGTGACGTGCGGGACGCCGGTGGCCTTGTCGCGGACGATGGTGACGTCGGAGCGCGGGCTGACCGTGCTGTCGACCTGGTTCGCCGGCACGCCGAACGCGCTGTCGTTGAAGAACGCGGAGATCTGCTCGTCGGTCAGGCCGGTGTAGCCCGAGATGAGGTCGGCGTACTTGCCGAGCTGGTCCTTGCTGTGGGCCGGGTACGTGCCGAGGGTCTGGTTGCCCAGGATGTCCACCAGTGTGGCGTTGCCGTTCTGGCCGGGCGGCAGGATGTCCGCGCACTGGCCCAGGCAGTAGTCGTCGGGCGGGTAGTAGGGGGCCGCGGCGGCCGGCGCCGCCGGCAGGCCGACAGCGACGAGGGCCAGCGCGGCGGCAGCGGTGATCGCCCGTCGAAGGCGCGCGTGCATGGGGGAACTTCCCTTCGGCGGTGTCGGGGGGGTGAAGGGACCACTCTCTGTGCACAGAACGTGAGCAGTGCTCGACTCTGGACGATACGCGCGGGTAACCAGAGGATCAATGGGGTGATTCGTCGCCGGTGGCGGCGGCGCCGCGTCCGCTCTGCCGCCGTCTTGTGGAGGCGAAGCTCAGAGAGCGTCGATCTCGGTGAGGTCGACGTCGATCTCGAAGGGCACGGACAGCTTGAGCCGGTCGTGATAGATGCCGGTCAGCGCGTACGACGTGGTCGCCGGGTCGAGTTCGTAGACGTAGACCGTGGGCCGCCCGGCCTGGCTCTCGATCCGCCAGAAGTGGGCGATCCCCGCCTCCGCGTAGAGTTGCGGCTTGCGCTTGCGGTCCCGCTCCTCCGAGTCCGGCGAGACGACCTCGACGACCAAGAGCACGTCACTCGCCTCGTATGAGGTTTCGCTCGTTCCCTGCACCGCCTCGGCGCGAAGGATCACCAGATCGGGCTCGGGCCTTTGGCGAAGCCCGAGAACGACACTCATCTCACGGCGCACGCGCAGGTGGGCGGGGCAGAACCGGCGCAGCTCACGCTCCAGTAGGAACAGCATGAGGCTGTGGAAGGAGGCTTGGGGGCTCACGAAGACCAAGCTTCCATCAATCAACTCTGTGTGCGCAGGAAGTTGCGGCATGTGATCGAGGTCGGCTGCCGTGAAGCCTTCCGCCGGAGGGAAGACCCAGCTCGGGAGACCGTGCGTGTCACTCAATGGCGCTTCGCTCCATGCCTCTGCCGTCATGCGCTCACCGTAGCAACGCATGAGCGCCTCGCGATGTGTTTCCCCGCTGGCGGGGTGCCGGAACACTCCTACGCTCGCAGTGCGACGAGTAAACGACAGGGGGTGCGGCGCTCCCCCGGAAGAGCGCCGCACCCCTGTGTGGAGGTCAGCCGGCCCGGCAGGAGACGGACGGCCAGGTCCAGTTGCCGTTGTGCTGGATGGTCACGCCCCAGTTGTTGCCGCTGCCGTTGGGCTTCGCGGTCAGCACCTGGGCGCTGGGATAGCTGGCGCTGATGTTCCAGGTAGCGATGATCTTGGCGGGGGAGGGGACGGTCATCGTCACGGTCCAGTTGCTGGAGCCGCTGACCGAGACGTTGAGGTTGTACCGGTCGCTCCACTGCTGACCCGCGGACAGCGTCGCGGTGCAACTACCGCCGCCGGGGTTGGTGGGCGTGACGGTCGGCTGCCCGGTCGGGCCGCCGCTGCCGCCGTCGGGGGCGACCGCGCGTCCGGTGGACGGCGAGATCATGCCCGCGCAGAGGTTGCGGCTGCGGAGGTTGGCCGCGATCTGGGGGATGGCCTGGACCGTCGTCGCGTACTGGTCGTGCATGAGGAT